>DAOVWW010000262.1 GCA_030636465.1 Gammaproteobacteria bacterium | reverse complement strand
GGCCTGGTTTTCTATGCAAAAAGCCCACGATTTATATCTATCCCTCAGGCCAGAGAGGTCACCTCCAGCTTGCCTCCTTTTATCACGGCTGTAGGTCTATTTGTGAACAGCAGTGCTGAAGATATACGTAATGTACTTTCAGAAGTTCAGTTGCAGCTGCTGCAGTTTCACGGTGATGAGGATGAAGCTTTTTGCAAAAGTTTTAATATGCCCTATATCAAAGCACTGCGAGTTAAAGCAGAAACTGATTTGACTCAGCAATGCCAAAACTTTGCTTCTGCCAGAGGCATCCTGCTGGATAGTTACAGGAAGGGTGTGCCCGGAGGTACGGGTGAGACTTTTGACTGGGATCTCATTCCTGTTGATTTGCCACTACCGATAATACTGGCGGGTGGTCTTGAGAGTCACAACATCAGGAAGGCTATCAGCTCTGTAAAACCCTGGGCAGTAGATGTCAGTAGCGGTGTAGAAGAATCTCCCGGAAAAAAAGATCCGGAAAAAATTGTGCAATTTTTTAAAGAAGTAGAAAATCTTCTTCAGATTTAGCTATTAGAATTCGAGCAGGCTTGATGCAATAAGCACAAAAGACCGGTAAAATTGTCTGCCTCAGAGTATTTAACAATCAGGTTTTTTACATGTCAGCCTATTCAATGCCGGATAAAAATGGTCACTTTGGCCGCTTCGGGGGCATTTTTGTTGCAGAAACACTAATGCGGCCTTTAGCGGAGCTCACCCACGCCTATGAAAAATATTTAAAAGATCCCGACTTCCTCAAGGAACTTGATGATGACCTGACTCATTATGTAGGCAGGCCGTCGCCACTCTATTTTGCCGCAGGATTGAGCCGTGAATATGGCGCACAGATCTATCTTAAAAGAGAAGACCTGAACCACACCGGTGCGCATAAGATTAACAATACTATTGGCCAGGCGCTGCTTGCGAAACGACTGGGTAAAACTCGAATTATTGCAGAAACAGGCGCAGGTCAACATGGCGTAGCAACGGCTACAGTGGCAGCTAGATTAGGACTTGAGTGTGTTGTTTACATGGGTGCTGACGATATTGAACGGCAGGCCCCGAATGTCTACAGAATGAAATTACTCGGCGCCAGGGTGGTGCCTGTTGAGTCTGGTTCGCGTACTTTAAAAGATGCATTAAACGAAGCCATGCGTGACTGGGTCACCAATGTGGAGGACACTTTTTACATTATAGGCACTGTCGCCGGCCCGCATCCTTACCCCGCTATGGTTCGTGACTTTCAGTCTATTATAGGAAGAGAAGCACGACAACAGATTTTACAGCAGGCTGGTCGTTTGCCCGATGCCCTGGTCGCCTGTGTCGGTGGCGGTTCAAACGCAATAGGTTTATTTTACCCCTTCATTGATGACGAAAGTGTCGCTATGTATGGCGTCGAAGCTGCCGGTTATGGTCTCGAGTCCGGACAGCATGCCGCGCCATTATGCAAAGGACGGGTCGGAGTGCTGCATGGCAACCGAACCTATCTTATGGAAGATGACAACGGTCAAATAATAGAAACTCACTCTATCAGTGCCGGGCTGGATTATCCCGGTGTCGGTCCTGAGCATGCCTGGTTGAAAGAGACAGGGCGCGCAAATTATGTTGCCGCTGATGATGATGAAGCCATGGACGGATTTCATGACATTACCAGACTGGAGGGAATCATTCCTGCACTAGAATCTAGTCATGCAATTGCATATGCAAAGGTTCTGGCCGCTAAGCTTGGTAAAGACGGCATAATGATCGTCAACCTTTCAGGTCGTGGAGATAAAGATATACAGACCATAGCGAAAATTGATGGGGTATCAATCTGATGTCCCGCATAGAGAAACGGTTTCAGGAATTGCTAAAAAGTAGCAGGAAAGGGCTGATTCCATTTATTACAGCTGGAGATCCGGTGGCAGAATTAACCGTCCCGTTGATGCACGCCATGGTTGATGCCGGCGCAGACCTGATTGAGCTGGGTATACCATTTTCTGATCCTATGGCGGATGGGCCGGTTATACAAAAAGCAAACCAGCGAGCCCTGCAACACAATACCAGTTTGCATGATGTGTTGGGCATGGTAACTGAATTTCGCAAAAATGATGAGCTTACACCGGTATTGTTCATGGGGTATTTAAACCCGATTGAGGCGATGGGTTATGAAAAATTTGCAGATGCCGCGGCGCAGGCCGGTGTTGATGGCTTACTGGTTGTAGATTTGCCTCCGGAAGAGGCGGGTGAATTCAATGAATTACTTTATCAAAGAGATATCGACCCGGTTTACCTGGTGGCGCCAACAACAACGTCACAGCGCATGGAAGTCGTCTCACTTGAAGCACGGGGTTTTATTTATTATGTCTCTATCCGTGGCGTAACAGGATCTGCTACGCTGGATTACACTGAAATCAGTGACCGCATAAAGGAGATTCGCAGGCATACCAGCTTGCCAGTAGGCGTGGGATTTGGCATAAATAGCCCTGAAGCTGCTGTAAAAATTGGTGCGCATGCTGACGCAGTGGTAATCGGCAGTGCTATAGTCAGGATGATGGAAAATTATGAAGGTGATAAACAGGGCGTAATCAATGCTGTCAGTGATTTCCTCAGCAGTGTTCGTTCTGCTCTGGATAATTCCTGACAGCGCTTAGAGTCTTAGCCAGGCACAATAAACAGAGAATGATAAGTCGTTAAATAAGGATAGAACTTATGAGCTGGTTTGAAATGCTGTTGCCACCGAAGATCAAAACGAGTGGTGGTTTCGGGAAAAAAGATATCCCGGAAGGATTGTGGAAAAAATGTACTGCCTGCAGTGCCGTACTGTATCGTGCTGAACTGGAACGAAATCTGGACGTTTGCCCCAAGTGTAGTCACCACTTGCGAATTGGAGCTCGCCGGAGACTGGAAATATTGCTGGATAAGTCTCCCCAGGAAGAGATCGCACCATCGCTAAAGGCTACTGACCCATTAAAATTTAAAGATATAAAGAAATACAAGGACAGGCTGGTCGATGCGCAGAAGCGAACTGATGAAGCTGATGCCATGGTTGTTATCAAGGGCGAGCTTAAAGGTTCTCCTGTCGTTGCTGCGGCCTTTGAATTTGGTTTTATGGGCGGGTCTATGGGCACCGTTGTTGGGGAAAAGTTCTTACGTGCCGCTGATTTGTGTATGGAACAGTCAATTCCGCTTATTTGTATTTCAGCTAGTGGTGGGGCGCGTATGCAGGAAGCCCTGTTTTCGCTAATGCAAATGGCTAAAACCAGTGCAGTGTTGAAACGAATGTCTAAAATGGGTGTGCCATATATTTCTGTACTCACTGACCCAACAATGGGCGGCGTCTCAGCCAGCCTTGCTATGCTGGGTGATGTGATTATTGCTGAGCCGAAAGCCCTGATTGGGTTTGCGGGTCCTCGGGTTATTGAGCAGACGGTTCGGGAAACCTTACCTGAAGGTTTTCAGCGCTCAGAGTTTCTTATTGAAACCGGTGCCATCGATATGTATGACCT
>DAOVWW010000341.1 GCA_030636465.1 Gammaproteobacteria bacterium | reverse complement strand
CTCTGATAAGTCCATTGCCTCTTATAGCTTATGTTGTTGTACTGAAGCCCTATGTGATGCTGAAGCTCATCAGGGTGCGCAGGTTCCCCGTGCTGTTGCAGATACGAGGGGCTGGCACAGCTCACCTGGTGAATGATACCGAGGCGCCTGGCGATGAGGCTGGAATCTTCCAGTACACCTATCCTGACTGCCATGTCGAAGCCTTCTTCCACGAGGTTTATGTTGCGGTCATTTAGGTCTATATTCAATTCAATCGCAGGATGATCATTTAGAAAGTCGAATAGGGTGTTAGTAAGGTGTGTTAGACCGAAAGACAAAGGTGCTGCCAGTTTGATTAATCCACGTAGTTCCGTGGTCTGATCTGTAACACCTTGTTCGGCATCATCAAGATCCGCCAGGATACGGGTCGCACGTTGATAAAAGGTTTTTCCGGCTTCACTGAGAGAAAGACGTCGGGTCGTTCTATGTAATAGCTGGCTACCCAGGCGCTGTTCCAACTGACTTATACGACGGCTTACAACGGATTTAGCAATACCTAGCCGCTCACCAGCTGCACTGAATGTGCCGCTCTCCACTACCGCAGTGAAGGCTTCAAGATCGGAAAATTTATTCATAATGTTGCAAATAATAGAACAGTTATTTGTTAAAAACACTATTTATTGCATATATTGAAACAACTATTATTTCATTACAAGCTTAAATGATGACATTAACTAAATTCAAAGAGGATAATACGATGAATAACTCAACACTTAATTCAGCAACACAATTAACTGGCCGGCTGCTGATGTCTTTTATTTTTATTATGGCCGGTCTCAGCAAAATAGGTGGCTATGCGGGTACCCAGGCTTATATGGAAAGTGTCGGTGTACCCGGTATTTTGCTGCCAGCAGTTATTCTGCTGGAACTGGCAGGTGGTCTGATGATTTTGCTGGGATGGCAGACCCGAATTGCCGCATTGCTACTGGCGGGTTTCAGTATTGTAAGTGCTGTTATTTTTCATGCGAATTTTGCCGACCAAACACAGATGATACTCTTCATGAAAAACATTGCCATGGCCGGCGGGTTGTTGTTCCTGGTGGCGGGTACTACTCATAACTGGTCAATTGACGGAAAGCGCAATACAAATAAATAAGGTGACTACGATGACTGAAACAAATGTAAAAAAGATACTTAAAATCGATAGCAGTGCATCGAAGGCTAGTTCAATCACACGAAAGCTGGGTGATGAAGCCATCCAACGTTTAACCCGGGAGCACCCCGGTGCCGAATTGATTGAGCGAGATCTTAGCAAGGGCATAAAACTACTTGATGAAAGTTGGGTGCAGGCAAATTTGACGAATCCAGTTGAACGTAATCAGGAGCAACAGCAAGTACTGGCGCATTCTGATCAATTGGTTGAGGAAATAAAATCAGCTGATGTAATTGTAATAACTGCTCCGGTCTACAACTTTTCTATCCCTGCATCGCTTAAAGCATGGGTAGATATGATTTGCCGCGCGGGCTTAACTTTTGGTTATACGGAAAAGGGCCCACAGGGCTTTTTAAATGACCGGCCTGTCTATCTCATTATGGCTTCTGGCGGTGTACCATTTGGCAGCCCTGTTGATTTTGCCAGCGGCTACCTGCGCCATATACTGGGATTTATTGGAATCCAGGACGTAAGAACAGTCTTTGCTGAAGCTACCAATAACAATGCTGAGAGTGAAAAAGATGCATTGAATATGATGGATAAGTGGTTGCCATATGAAGTAACAGCAGTGGCTTGATAACCTTGAATCATGAGGAGTATTTGAAATGAATACTGAAAATAGCAAAATTAGAAGCATTTCGCGGGTTATACAGGGCATGCCGGCAACCGATGGCGCGGGGGTTGAACTTACCCGTGTGATTGGTCAGCCAGCATTATCTGAGCTTGACCCTTTTCTGCTGTTGGACGCGTTCAGATCTGATAAACCTGATGACTATATTGCAGGTTTCCCTTCACATCCTCATCGAGGTTTCGAGACAGTGACATACTTGCTGGCCGGCAGTATGCGTCATAAAGATAATGCCGGGCACGAAGGCGTTATAAAGCCCGGCGGTATTCAATGGATGACGGCGGGTAAGGGTATCGTCCACTCAGAAATGCCAGAGCAGGAAAATGGTTTGCTTGAAGGTTTTCAGCTGTGGGTTAATTTACCGGCAGAGCACAAGATGGATGAGCCAGCCTATCAGGAATACTCAGCTGGTCACATTCCACTGGAATCCAGGGCAGGTGGCGTTGAGGTAAGGGTGATTACCGGCAAGACATCACAGGGAACTATAGGACCCGTTGTGCAACCGTTAACTGATCCTCTTTATCTTGATGTCCGCGTTCCTTCCTGTGGGCAATTTGATGAGCAGATTCCATCGTCACACAATACCTTTGTTTATGTGATTAAGGGCCCTGTTGTATCAATAAATGAAGACGGGGAAGAGCAGCAGTTGAACCGTGACGACCTGGGTATCTTATCCGGGGGAAATTCGATTAGCCTGAAAGCCGCT
>DAOVWW010000197.1 GCA_030636465.1 Gammaproteobacteria bacterium | reverse complement strand
TCTAGCTTTGCAATGTTACGAAGTATAAATGGGTACAAGGGGGTGGCCAATATGATGCCAAAAACTAATGCAATTATTGCTTCTTTCGTTAACATATAAGAGACCGAATAAATTGCAAGGTTATCGCCAGATGACCCAAACATAACAGAGAGGTAGGTTAATGCATCAGGTAATGTATCTGCCCTGAAAAACACCCAGGCAATAGTCACGACGAAGATAGTGTAGAAGTGCCGGAAAATGCCCCATGATCTGGAAAGGTACTTGCCTAGCCAGGCTCTTTCTATTACCAGGAAAGTGCCGTGTAACATTCCCCAAATTATGAAATTCCAGCTTGCCCCATGCCAGAATCCACAAAGCAGGAATACCAGTGATAAATTTAGATAGGTGCGGGCTGGGGAACCACGATTCCCTCCTAAGGGTATATATAAATAATCTCTGAACCAGCTGGATAAAGAGATATGCCAGCGACGCCAGAATTCCTGGATAGATTTTGAAATATACGGGTAATTAAAGTTTTCCAGAAAGCGAAAGCCAAACATTCTTCCAAGCCCAATTGCCATGTCAGAGTAGCCAGAAAAATCAAAGTATATCTGTAAGGAGTAACAGGTGATCCCCAGCCAGGCGACGGGAGAAGACAGGTCCCCGGCAGATTGAGCAAAGACATTATCTGCCACTTCGCCCAGGGGGTTGGCGATGAGCATTTTTTTGGCCAGGCCAAAAACAAAACGTTGAGCACCACTGGCAAACAGCTCAATGGAATGAGCCCGTTTGATTATTTGCCCGGCAACATCATGGTATCTGACTATCGGACCGGCTATAAGCTGTGGGAAAAGTGATATATACAGGCCGAGTTGATAGCGACTTTTCTGTGCCGGTGTTTCATTTCGATAGACATCAACGATGTATGAAATAGCCTGGAAAGTAAAAAATGAAATACCCAGGGGCAGGTGAACCTGTTTAATGATGAGTGGCGACAGGTTAAGCCATTCGAGAGCGATGTTAATGTTTTCGAAAAAAAAATTGGCATATTTGAACCAGCCCAGCAGTAGCAGGTTAACCGCAATAGCAAAACCGAGCAGGATTTTTCTTCTATGATTCTCAGCATGCAGGCCTCGAGACAGCCGTCCTATCCTGACACCGAAGGCGTGATTGGAGAGGATAGAAATAATCATCACCAGCACATAGAAGGCCCCTCCCCAGGCGTAGAAAATAAGACTGCCAGCAAAAAGGATGGCGTTCTTCATCTTCCATGGAGAAAAATAATAAAGTGCAAGAATGATTGGTAAAAAACCAAACAGAAATGTAGGAGAGGTGAAAACCATAAGGTCTAAAAAGCAGAATTACAGGGGAAGCTAAGGCTTAAGTATTTACTCTTGGAACTTGGAACTTGAAACTTGAAGCTATGGTCATTCATCCGAAGGCCATGAGATAAACAGCAACAGCGCACCAAGGCCTCCTAGCACCCAGCTTGATAACGGTGCGATACCTGCCATGATGGGTGTGAACCCGTCGAGTGCCGCCAGCAGGGCAGCACTGATAAGCAACGCACTGCCAACGATGGCATGAAACAGACGTTTCTGGCCCTTGCGTGTTTCTTCACGGAGTTTCTTTAGATTATGATCGGGCTGTGTTAATTGCAGCTCTCCATTGCTAGCCTGTTCAAGTACATTGTGGATAAGCATGGGCATACGTGGCCCCATCTTCCACCACATAGGAGCCTGGCGCCGAATTTCCTTGAGGAAGGCTTTAGGTCCATATTCTTCCCTGGCCCATTGCTCCAGATACGGTTTTGCGGTATCCCACAGGTTTAATTGAGGATCGAGCTGACGTCCGAGGCCTTCTACATATAGCAGGGTTTTTTCCAACAGTACCAGCTGCGGCTGAATTTCCATATTGAAACGTCGAGCAACCCGGAACAACCTGATTAGAACGCGGCCAAAGGAAATTTCACATAAAGGTTTAGCAAAAATGGGTTCACAGACCGAACGAATAGCTGATTCAAATTCATCTACACGTGTGCCCTGGGGTACCCAGCCTGCATCAATATGAGCCTGCGCGACACGGCGGTAATCATGCAGAAAGAATGCGAGAAAGTTTTCCGCCAGATAGTGTTTATCGATATCGGAGAGTGTACCCATAATACCGAAATCAATTGCAGCATAACGGCCATCATCGAGTACGAAGATGTTGCCCGGGTGCATGTCGGCATGGAAATACCCGTCACGGAATACCTGAGTGTAGAAGATTTCTACACCATTATTTGATAATTGTTTAAGGCTAATTCCTTTTTCAACTATGGTGTCTATTTTTGACACGGTAGTGCCGTGAATCTTTTCCATCACCATGACATTGGTTCGAGTATGGTCAAAATAGACCTCAGGAACATATAACATTGATGAGTTACTGAAATTGTGGCGCAGCTGACTGGCATTGGCGGCTTCACGCATCAGATCAAGTTCATCATGGATGGTTCTGTTGTAATCGTCTATGACTTCAACAGCATGTAGCCTGCGTACGTCAGCAGAATATTTCTCTCCCATGCGAGCAAGCATGAATAGCAGGTCGATGTCTCTTTTTATTATCGGTTCCAGGCCAGGGCGTATTATTTTTACTATCACCTCGGTACCATCATTTAAACGCGCATCATGTACCTGTGCAACCGATGCGGAGGCAAGAGGAACAGGGTCGAAGTCGACGATGTGGTCACTGACGGGTTCTTCGTAAGCCTGTTCCAGAATGAGCAATGCCTGATCCCCGGGGAATGGCGGAACACGATCCTGCAGCAGGCTGAGCTCCTGGGCTATATCTTCAGGAATTAGGTCCGGCCTGGTGGATAGCATCTGCCCCAGTTTGATGAATACCGGGCCTAGTTCTTCCAGTGCCTCTCGCAGCCTCTGGCCACGTGGAGCATTATCTTTTCGACGAGGAAACAGGTGCAGCAGGAATAACCATGGCTTTAGTGGCGGAAGTTCAGCGAGGTACTCGTCAAGATTATGGTGAGCCAGAACACGGACAATACGTAGCAGATGCGTAATTTCAGACAGCTTTACAGACATAGATGATTAACGTGGTTGTTCGTTGGATTTGAGCAAGCGGTTTACACGCATAGCCATACGGTCGACATCTTCACGTATTTTATCTACGTTATCGACAAATTCATCCACACGCCAGTCAGCAGGAAGTATATTTGCTTCGTAGCGAAAATACTCGCTGCTGTTATTTGCTGCTGTTTTGATCGCATCATTGACTCTTTTGTGCAATCCGCGCATGAAGTTTGATGCATGATGTGCAGCGATGTCACCGATGTGTTGCGCAAGCAGTTCTTCCCAGTCGATCTGCATGTCATCAAGAATTTTCTTGAATTGCTGGCCGACATGCAGGTCACCCTGGATCTTGATGTTGATTTTTCCGGGGGTGAGCGGCGATTTTGCCGCCAGGCCCATTTTAACCAGTTCAGCAGGTGTGCCGATCATGTGAACATCTATATCGCCGTCCCATTCGTCTCGCAGTCGAATGCCTGCGGGGGTGGGGAACATGAAAATTGTGACGTCTGTCGATTCAAAATCCAGAGCAATCACTTTGCCATCTAGTTCTGCCAGGCGATCCAGCGTAGTCGGATCAGATTGCAGTAGCTTGCATCCGATTTCGCTAACGAAGGGGGTGATGAATGAGAGTGCGTTCATGCTGATGTTCAGGCCTTATAACCCTTGTGAATAGCTACAATTCCGCCACTGAGGTTATGATAATGAGGGCGATCAAATCCTGCCTCAGCCATCATGTCTTTGAGTGTTTCCTGATCGGGGTGCTTGCGTATAGATTCTGCCAGGTAGCGGTAACTGGCTTCGTCTTTGGCAATATACTTTCCTATTTGCGGCAGTATCTTGAACGAGTAAAGGTCGTAGACCTTATCCAGTCCGGGCAATACGGGTTTAGAGAATTCCAGTATGACCAGGCGTCCACCGGGTCGCAGACAGCGATACATAGCCGACAGGGCGGCATTCTGGTCAGTAACATTTCTAAGGCCAAAAGCAATGGTAATGCGATCTACCGAATTGTCCGGGAAGGGCAACTTTTCTGCATCAGCCTGAACAAAGTGAACATTATTGGTGATGCCTTTGTCTATCAGGCGATCGCG
>DAOVWW010000330.1 GCA_030636465.1 Gammaproteobacteria bacterium | reverse complement strand
TGACCCGAGACAGCAGCTGCAGCTGCGGGTTCTGTTCAGAAGCTGGCCGCATAGTAGCAGCGGTAGTCTCGTTACACGCACTCAGGAACAGTGGTGCAACCAGCATCAGAGCAGGAACCCGCATCTTCAGCAATGGAAAAAAGCTACCTGGCATAACGGATTTCAACACGACGATTCAGGTGCCATGCAGCTTCATCGTGACCATCAGCAATCGGATTTTCCTCACCATAGGATACATTTTCTATATTTACTGCACTAACACCTAAAGCAATGAAAACATCCACTACAGACTGGGCACGGCGCTCACCCAGTGCCAGGTTGTATTCCCGTGTGCCGCGTTCATCAGCGTGACCTTCAAGCACTACGGAAATAGAAGAGTTTTCACTCAAAAATTTTGCATGTGCTTCGGCGATAGCCTGACTATCAGCATCCAGTTCACTGCTGTCATAGGCAAAATGGATAGTTGTCTGCGATAGTAGGTCCCCTGAGGCACCATTCTGCCAGTCACCCAAAGGCTGGCCATCAGGGCCAAACTCTGTTCCAGTACCGGATGTCGATACGCCGCCATCCATGCCTGCGCCTTCAGCTTTACGGTTTTTCTTGTTACAGCCACTTACAGCTACCATACCAGCCAACAGTGCGATTAAAATCAATTTACTAGTGTTTTTCATCTCTTCCTCTATCCTCGTGTCAAAAATCTATTGTCGTCTTAAATAGGGTGACCACGCTGGTTCACGCACGTCTCCCTGTAAAAATCTTAGTGTCTGTCTCACACGGCCATCTGATGATACAGCAGCCAGAACCCCTTTATTATTTTGTTCCGATGCGTAAAGTACCATTCTTCCATTCGGCGCGAAAGTCGGCGATTCATCCAGCAGGGTGCTGGTCAGCTTGTTCATCTCTTTAGTACGAAGATTTAATGTGGCGACATGGTACAAACCATTGCTGCGGCTTATCATAACCATCAATTTCCCATCTGCTGACAATGAAGGTCTGGCATTATATTTGCCACTATACGTTAAGCGCTTAACACCTGAACCATCTGCATTCATTTGATAAATCTGTGCCTGACCACTACGGCCCGAGGTGAAAACCAACCCTTTACCATTTGGCATCCACGAAGGCTCTGTATCGATACCATGATGATGTGTTAAACGTTTGATTGCACGTGTTCGCAGATCCAGCACATAAATTTCTGTATTACCTTCTTTTGATGAAACGAAGGCTAACTTTGTACCGTCGGGAGAAAAGGCTGGAGCACTATTAATGCCTTTAAAACTTGCTACATTTTCACGCTTTCCATCAGACAAACGCTGTATGTATATCATTGATCTCTTTTTTTCAAAAGAAACATAGGCAAGTTTGCGCGCGTCAGGTGACCAGGCCGGTGACATTAGCGGCTGATGAGAATCAAGGATGGTCTGTGGGCTAAATCCGTCTGAGTCAGCTACCTGCAACAAATATCGTCTGCCTTTTTTAGATTTCTCAACAGTTATATAAGCAACTTTTGTATTGAATGCACCTTTTTCACCCGTCAGCTTTTCGTAAATAATATCGCTGATCTGGTGGGCCACATTTCTCAACTTATTGCTTCTTACATTATATTGATATCCAGTCAGTAATTTTCCAGTATAGACATCCAGTAGCTGAAATTTTACCCGATAAGTCTCTGCGCCTGTCTGCTCAATAGTGCCGACCACCAGGTTATCCGCTTTAATCAGGCGCCAGTCTTTGAAACGTACCTGTTTCGCAGTGTTAGGCCGCTGCAAAAAATCAGTGCTGGGAATACTATCGAAGCGCCCTGACCGTGATAAGTCCGCTTCAATCACGTTAGACATACTTTCTCCTGCCACCGCTGCCCCTTTCCAGCTAAAAGGGACTATAGCAATTGGGATGCCGACATCAACACCTTTAGTAATTTCGATGGTGAGCACGGCCTGGGCAGGAAGTGCCAGCAGTGCGGAGAGTAATAGCAGCAGTGCCACAATTTTTTTCATATTAAATAATTTCATATTTTTAAACTTACTAGCCTTATTCTAATGACTAAATCTGAAGATAACATTAACAGTTATACAACAATAATTATGGTCTGAATGGGAAATCAATTACTTTGAATTCTATATACAGATCCGGGTCTAGCGGTATTGGTATCGGTGATGCTTTTAAAAATGCCTTTTTCACTGAACTATCACAAAATGGGTCGCCGCTACTCTTTACTATTTTTGCGCTAAGAACTTTTCCATCCGGGGCAAGATTAACTCTTACTGTTGGATTACATCCGGCGGCACCTTTAGGTGGCAAGCCCCAGTTATCTTCAACTTTTCTCTGGATACGTGGTACGTATTTACTCAATGCCTGCCTCGCCCTTCCTTCCCTCGCTTTCCTTTCCATCTGTGCCTTCATGGCATTTTCTTTTCTCTTGCGCTCTGTATCTGCCTTACGTTTTTTGTCCGCTTCCGCCTTGCGTTTTTTTTCTGCAGCCAATTTTTTCTTACGCTCGACGTCTTTCTTCATCTTTGCTTCACCCTCCTTGTGCTCTCGTGCCTTAGCCGCGTTCTTTTTCTTTGCGTCTGCCTTCTTCTTGTCCTCTGCTTTTTTTAATGCAAGCGCCTTCTTACGCTTTTCATCCGCTTTTTTCTTTTTTACCTGCTCTGCCTTTTTGCGCTTGACCTCGGC
>DAOVWW010000290.1 GCA_030636465.1 Gammaproteobacteria bacterium | reverse complement strand
GTGAACGCCAGCTTGGCTCATCACATTATGGTTTTTTTGACCGGCTGTGGGTCGGAGTCTTCGATATTATGGGTGTGATTTGGCTAAAATCCAGAACTACATATCCGGTAGTAATAAAAGATGAAGAGCAAAGGAAAGGTAAAAGGTAAAAGGTCAATTAGTTGTCCCCAATCAAGAGCGTACTGTTAATCCTTGCAACGCTCCTTTAGTTGCTGAGTAGAAAGTAAGAAAACTTCGAGTAGAAATATGAACAATACAATAGCTATCTTTGAAATATTGGGAATGACGCTGGTCATTACGCCGTGGAAGATTGTGGGTTATGTTGGCGTGGTGTTGTTTGCCGGACGCTGGTTTGTGCAGCTCTGGGCATCACGGCGTTCACGCAAAGTCGTTATGCCGCGCTTATTCTGGTACATGAGTATTGTCGGAAGTTTGATGCTGCTTAGCTATTTTGTATTTGGAAAAAATGACTCGGTAGGGATCCTGTCCAACTCCTTTCCTTTCCTGATTGCCAGCTATAATCTTTATCTGGATATAACGCATAAGAGAAGAGAAGGCGAAGCAGCCTGATCCGGAGCTCTTGTTACGATCGAGAGGTACCGAGTATGATACCTTTTTGTTTCAGGTCTTCGAGTATGGCCTGACCGCTATTAAGAATCGGCTCAGCATCTTCGTGCCCTAACTCTGCAGCAATCTCATTCAGCACATCGGCTCCAGTTGCATCCTTATTCAGCTCGAGCTGCTGCAGTAACTTGGCCGTCACCAGATTTATTTCAGTAAACTGCACCTCATCATCAGCATCCCTGAAAACAATAAGACAGACCGGCTGTTCAGCAGGTTGTTGCGGCTGAAATTCGGGTTTTATCTGCTGCACCGGCCAGGCATAAGTAAGCAGCCAGGCCAGAGGTGAGATGATGGGGTGGCCGCTTAGCAGTGATTGCTCCGTATCACAGTGTTGTAAATCAGGCTCCTGTTCGGATACCGATAGCGCCAGCTCTACCCATTCATAGTGGGCCAGTTCAAACATGAAAGGTGGATCTTCTTTCCGCATCGGGTGTTCTGATTGAAGATAATCGATGAACTCACGAGATATTTCCAGGAAATATGGCGACTGGCAACGGTGCAGGGAATAGAAGCTGCGTACAAGACTTGTCCATGATGCCTCGTCATAGATGCTTTTCAGCACGGGAAAAGTATTGCTGAGAAATCCCTGGACGTTGTTGAAGAAAAGATCTCTGTAGATACCCATACGTCGATCTTCAATATTATCAGGAATGGCATTAGTCTCAGGATCTCTGATATGCGCGGCAAATTCATACAGCTGCTTTTTTAACAAATCAGGCTGTGGCATGGGCATGCTCGCGTGCAGTATGGGTTGTAGCTGCTTTCTGATGCTGCCTGATTTGACTGACTTCTGACATTAATTCGGCATAGGGAGGAATGTTGAAATCTCTTTCCAGCAGGGTGGGCAGTATACCGAAGTGTTCGTAAGCCTCATCCAGCAAGGCCCATACCGGGTCGATGACATCTGCACCATGAGTGTCGATGATCAAATCATCAGCTTCGTTGTAATGGCCGGCGATATGTACATAAGCTATACGTTCACCTGGCAGTGCGCGCAGAAATTCTGAGGCATCGTAACGATGATTCACCGAATTGACATAAATATTATTTACGTCGAGCAATAACTTACAGTCAGCTTCATCGAGTACGGCATTGATGAAATCAATCTCAGCCATTTCTTTACCGGGCGCGGCATAATAAGAAACATTCTCTATAACCAGCTGTTCCTCAATAATATCCTGGACCTGTTTTATTCTGCCGGCAACATGATGTACCGCTTCTTCAGTAAACGGAATTGGCATCAGGTCGTAGAGATGACCGTCGTCAGAACAGTAGCTGAGATGTTCACTGTAACAACGGATATTATGCAACTGCATGAATTTTTTTACTTCACGGACAAATGCCACATCGATGGGCTCAGGACCGCCGATTGAAAGTGACAATCCATGCAGATTGAAAGGATAGCGTTCGGTAAAAGCGCGGAATTGCTTACCAAATTTGCCACCTAGCCCTATCCAGTTTTCCGGTGCAACTTCCATGAAATCCACCGGTATTGAATCCTGGCTGAGGAATTCATTAAGCAGGCTGCGACGTAATCCAATGCCGACACCTTTTACAGGAAAGCGGGTAAGGCCTGTTTTCATTAAGTATTTTCCTTAGTCATATACTGCTTTCTAATCCAGTAATCCACGCTGAAATATTTTCCGCCACCGATGAAAAATAAGGCTACCAGCATTATAAAGTATGTTGCAGCAAACTCGATGCCATTATTGAGTATGACCAGACTGCCGTTTTCAGTTAACCAGCTGTAATTCCCGTGCTCTTTGAGTATTTCCTTGCTGGCGTTTAAACGCTCTATCGCACCGGCTGTTCTGTCACTGGAAAATATCC
This sequence comes from Gammaproteobacteria bacterium, assembly GCA_030636465.1. Classification (GTDB taxonomy): domain Bacteria; phylum Pseudomonadota; class Gammaproteobacteria; order BMS3Bbin11; family BMS3Bbin11; genus BMS3Bbin11. Next base: position 760 of record DAOVWW010000290.1, on the reverse strand, counting down.
CGGACCCTTCTGCAATGGCTAGCCAGCCATTTTGCCAGTGGCTGGTGACAGCTGCTACTGCCATGGTAACCATCAGGGGGATAGAGATCCAGCGTACACCCAGGCCTATCGCCAACAATACAGCGCCGAGCAGTTCAGAACCTGTCGCGAGGGCCGCCATTAACTCAGGCATCGGCAGGCCCAGGCCACAGTCAGGATTACCAAACCAGGCTGCAGTATCTTCAAAGCTATTGAATTTTTTGCTGCCGGCCATCCAGAAGATTGGCACCAGGTAGAAGCGAAGCATCAGGGGGGCAAGAAAATCAATCGATCGGGTGCTGTCTAACAAGCGTTGTAAAGGAATCAGGGTGTTTGTAATCAATTTCATTTTAAGTATCTCCGGGTTAATTATCTGACCTGAGAGGTGTTCAATAGTTCATTTGTTTATTATTTTTTCTGAAAAAAAAGGGCAGACATATAGTCTGCCCTTTGCACATAGTGCTATAGCATAAGCCGGTGCTTAGTTAGAACCACCACATTTGCCTTCGCCACATTTACCTTCGCCCATTTTTTCTTTGACTGCGTCTTTGGCTTTACCTTCGCCACATGTGCCTTCTTTCATGCTTTTACCTTCGCCACACGTGCCTTCTTTCTTAGCTTTGCCTTCTCCACATTTGCCTTCTTTCTTAGCTTTGCCTTCACCACATGTGCCTTCTTTCTTAGCTTTGCCTTCGCCACATGTACCTTCTTTCTTAGCTTTGCCTTCGCCACATGTACCTTC
>DAOVWW010000006.1 GCA_030636465.1 Gammaproteobacteria bacterium | reverse complement strand
GGTGTCGGCAGTACGGCACAAATTCCATTGTGGGTAATGATAGTGGGTGCGGTAGGCATTTCTCTGGGACTTGCCCTGTATGGCCCCAAGCTGATTCGTACCGTCGGCACTGAAATCACTGAACTGAACAAAATGCGGGCCTTCAGCGTTGCCATGGCGGCATCGATCACCGTGATTATCGCCTCACAGCTAGGCCTGCCTGTAAGCTCAACGCATATTGCTGTTGGTGGGATATTCGGAGTCGGCTTCCTGCGTGAGTTCTTGAAGGTTCGTTACGGCGGCATACTGGAGGAAATAAAACATCATCACGATAATGACGACCCGGAAGCTGTCGAGGCCTTTCTACAGGAGTTCAAAAAGGCTTCACTGGAAAAAAAGAGCCAGCTACTGGAACAGCTTAAAACTCATTCTACCCGTGCCCACCTGACCAAGAAGGAGCGCAAGTCTCTTGCTAAAATCTACCGGCAACAACTGGTCAGGCGTTCACATCTGTGGAAGATTGCTGCAGCCTGGGTAATTACTGTCCCTGCCAGTGGCATTATGGCCGCACTAATTTTCTACATGCTGCGAGGGCTACTGCTACCTCAGTAGCAACTGATGGCATGATTATTTATGTATTTATATAGGCGCTCTAAAAGAGAATGTCTATGGCACTGATGCGCAAGCTGCTGCTGCCAGCAATCCTACTTCTGCTGGCCTACGCCTTCTGGCTCAGTTCCGACTTCAAGCAAATTGCCGCCGGTGTCGCCATTTTCCTGTTTGGCATGATGGCCCTGGAAGACGGCTTCCAGCGCTTTTCCGGAGGTATTCTGGAACGCCTACTGCGCCACTCTACCGATCGACAATGGAAAGCCCTGAACTTCGGCATTATCACCACGACACTGATGCAATCCAGCTCGTTGGTCTCGGTACTGGTAATTTCCTTTCTCTCCGCTGGACTAATTCAGTTAGCGGCGGGTATCGGTATCATTTTCGGTGCCAACCTAGGTACCACTGCAAGTGTCTGGCTGGTGGCCGGTTTCGGGCTAAAAGTAAACCTCTCGGCCTATGCCATGCCGATGCTGGCTTTCGGAGTCGTAATGATTTTCCAGAAAAGTTCAACATGGAAAGGCATAGGCTGGGTGCTGGCAGGTGTCGGTTTCCTGTTCCTTGGAATTCACTACATGAAAGAGGGCTTTGATACCTATAGTGAAAGCATTGATCTATCTGCCTATGCTATTCCAGGCTTCAGGGGTTTACTGCTATATATTTTACTTGGCATCGTCGCCACGGTAATCATGCAATCCAGTAGCGCAATGCTGGCGCTTACAGTTACCGCTCTTGCTGCTCAACAAATTACTTATGAAAACGCCCTCGCCCTCTCAATTGGCGCTAACATGGGCACGACTGTTACCGCTATTCTTGGTAGCCTTGGTGCTAATATCGCGGGTAAACGGCTTGCTGGGGCCCACCTGATTTTCAACTTTATCACTGGCCTGATTGCCATCGTCTTCATATACCAGTTCCTTATAGCCGTAGAATGGATCAGCGATGCCATGGGAATTGCTGATGACAACTACGCACTCAGGCTCGCCGTTTTCCACTCCCTGTTCAATCTGGTCGGAATCATACTCATGCTGCCACTTGTGAACATGCTGGTCTCAGTACTGGAGCGGCTATTACGTGAGCCGAAGACAGCCATCAAGCAACCCAAGTACCTCAATGATGCAGCACTGGAATCACCCCAGGCAGCACTCGAAGTGGTACACAAAGAAACAGAGCGCCTGTATGACCTGGCATCACGTGTAATTGCGCACGGCATTGGCTGGCTAAAACATGACATGATCGAAACTAAAGACCTTGATCAACTTGTCGAAAATAGTGACATGCCACCTTCTGAAGATATCGATGAGGCCTATGCAACACGCATCAAGCATGTACATTCAGCTATTGTGCACTTCGTCATCCGCGCGCGAGAACGAATCACTGGCAACTATGCAGAAGACCTGGAATCCTATTCCAGAGCTGGACGGGACCTGGTGACGGCTATCAAAGATATAAAGCATCTACAAAAGAATCTGTTACGCTTTATCCATAGTGATAACCATGACATCAAAGATGCCTATAATCATCTCCGTATTATGGTTGCCATGGTGATGCGAAAAATTCGCGAAGCCAGATACATCGATGACCACACAGAAGCTATGCTGATCCTGGATCATGCACTGTTACAGATTGAAGAAGATGACCTGAATTCTGCAGAACGAATCGAACCACTGATAAGAAATCATCGCATTTCTGCAGAGATGGCAACCTCATTGATGACAGATACTGAGTATACGCACTCTGCCTGCCGCCACCTGATCGCCATGGCAAAAATATTGTTCACTGGCAGAGATTCATCTGCCTTGAATATTAGCCAGGATCTTGAGTTGAATGAAGAAGAAATGGCGACTATTATTCAGAAGGACAGCAGCTAAGCTGACAACAGGAATGCACTGCAAATGAAACTAAGTAAATTACTGGAACGCCTCTCAGAACTTACCGATGCGGATCGGAGTGAGCAGCTGAAACAATACAAACAACTAAAAAAAACGCTCAAGCAACTGAGAAGCAAACAAAAAGAACTGGAACAAGAAATAGCCAGCGAAACGAATAGTGACCATTGCAAGGAACTCGAGGAGAAGTTAAATATTGTTTCCACACAAAGGCGTAAAGGTCTTGACCTGCTGAAAGAGCTTCGAGATACACCAGGGGAATTCTGAGATAGATTGCGACAGCTACCGAGACGAAGCAGGCAAAAGATGATCTTCACAAACCACCCTGAATATCTCTAAAGCCGACGATTTTAAACCGATAAAACTTGTCTCAGTTCGGCCAACAGCGGTCACTCAACAATAATATCTATTTCAACTCTACAATAAAATTAAATATTATCTGCTTAAGAGACTCAGCACAGCTCTAAAAGTTACCTCGACCGAATAACCGCACAGCCCTATATATCGCTTTCTTCTTCCAGCTAGGTATCCCAAGCACCCCCATTGCCTACCGCGACGCATCATAGCGTGAGCAGCGGCATTCATTTCCATGTTCATAACAATAGTCATGAATTACTGCTGCCTTTCCATAATAGCCATGCGGCGGAAGAATAGACCAAACAATACGGGGAATGCTTGCCAGGTCTGTTTTAAACCCCTTAGGCACACGAATTACGATACCGCTGCCTACCTGTCCAACGTGATACTCGAACTTCTCATGTACTGACCATTGACGACGCGGCAGCATCATCAAAACCAGAGGACTTGTAAATTCACTCATCTAAACCTCTCACTATGAAAAACATGCCTATACTCGCTAAGATAATATTCAGTCCTATAAAAATAGATACTCAATGCCTGCTTCCCTCGGCCAGAAGCGGTCAATTTGTCTAGTTTAGGAATCGACTACAATCGGCAGCACGAAGCAGACATTCGTTGAAAATCAATCTGCGCTCTGCCCTCCCCCTAATATTCAACCTCATCACAACTCAATTCAGAAAGGTAGCGGCGGGTATTGGTGACAAGTTCCTTGACCTGTACCGGATCTGATTGAACACCCTTGATCCTGCTGCGTAACTCATCTGACACCAGGTCTTCCACACCAAGCACCTTCATTGCCTGAATGGAGGAAGCCAGGTACTGGATGTATTCATCATAATTCATGGCTAGGCGTTCCTGAATTTGATGCGCTGTATCGAAGATTTCTTTGGCATTCATTTCGGCAATATCTTCAACAGGGACCTTAAAGATCTGCTGCAAGGCTTTGCAAGTCAGGTGATCAGGGTCTGCAGTGTACAGAGACATACCGCGAATCCTTAGAATATTTCTAGCAAAGGATGGTACCTCGAGCAGAGTATTGATATGCATTCCCAGGGCATAGGCATCTGCACCCTGCTCATTAAGATAGCTGTTATATTCTCCCCAAAACTCTTTTTTCGACATTGTTTGTGGCCCAACATACATAGATTGAAGGCAATGATAGACTTCATGGTCAATGACAAATTCAAGGTAATCAGTGGGCTGCAGCCTCAAATCATCAGAGATTTTCTGTATGAAATCCTGCGGTAGATCTAAAAGGTTTTGGGTTGCCCTAACCGAATCTGCAGCAATCTCATAGGGGTTAATGGTTAAAACGCAGATATTCTCCTGCCATCCAAGGGGCGTATCGGCCTTGAACAACGATGCTGATGGCATCCTGTTTTGTAACATGTACAAAATTCGGTTTGCGCTTGCCATCATCAGATCTTCACGCAACTTCGGTGGATGCTCATAGTCCAGACTACTAGGCTGATAACCAAGCGTTATGTCAAGGGCCATCATATCAGCGACAAACTCATCACCACCCTTGAGGATCAGAAATGATATTTCAGGATATAGATGCCGGTAGAACTCAAGCTTTTCGTTAAGCAGAGAATCGAGGAGGTTATTTTTATCGTGGGTATCAGAATCGCTTTGTGCAGTGCCGCCATAGGCCGTTACGGCAATAACCGAACAAAGCATGATACTCACAATATTTCTTCTTATTTGCTCGAACATCTGCGACCACTCTCATGCTCAAAAAAGTGACTATAGCATTAAAATGAAAGTTATTAGCTGGATCACTTCCTATCGAAATTATAGACAGAATCCTTCAAGTATTTAGCATCCTTCCAAGACGTATACGTGGTCTTCAGGTGTTGACCATTATTCGAAATTTGGTGTGAGATTTTATGTATATGATCCTCTTTAGATTTACACAAGGCAGTCCGCATATCACAGTTGAAGACAAGAGAATCAGAACTACTAGCCGGCGCGGCCACCATCTCTGGCTGATTCTTCTTGGCACAGTAATGCGTCGCTTTGACCTGATCACATCCTACATCTTGGCAATGATACATTGTTACCATTTCTTTCTTGTTACCAGGTAGCAGACTCTCCTGTACGGTACTATTTTTACCTGTAAGCTTGAAACTCATAGCGGTGGTATCGGTCCCAACAATAGGGGCAACCAATTTATGTTTCGTTGCCTTGCCTTGTTGCTGGTCCGCAGATGACAACACCCACTCGCCTTTAAGATTAGTCATCCACTGGTAGGCCTGTTGTGCATCGGTGTTCTTATCTGCGTGCGCGTTAATTGACATGCTTGCGATTGCAAGGATTATGATTAGATTGAGATGTTTCATATAACTTCTCCTTTGGACGGTTAGCAACATGTAGTGCTGATTTGCTGGATAGGCTCTATGAATTATTATTAGCCCATCAACCTTGCACTAGTATCGGGTACTATTATTTATCATATTTTTCAATGACTTATAGCACACTTAAGTAGATTTGTCAAGTTAAGATGAGATCAGGGCTCTCATCCTTTATGTTTTGCATTAAGAATATGGTCGTAATTCCTTGTCTCATCGACACTTCAGCCCACCTACAAATGGCCCTAAATGCTCCTAGCAATAACTGGGAAATACCAGTATCAAGCACACTTGATATAAATGTCCACAATGGGTTGCGGACGATTTAACAGCGTTCAGGGAGTTACACAGAGAAAACCACCCGAAGGTGGTTCTTAAAAAGGTGGCTAACGGCCAGGAGCGGACTTATATTATTTGGGACTGTTCTTGTATTGACGTACCCGTTTTAAACGATCTAGAAACTCAGATAGCACGTATTCGCGTAAAGGATAGGAAAAAAAGGAAGGATAAAATGGGGCAGCACCCTGCTCCTGATAAAAGGATACTGGCCCTTAAGACTCCTTAAGATTAAAAAATAGGATTCGCCCCCCACCTTTTTTTCAATCTTCTACACATTCTTCGACTAATTAACTCGATACTGTGCCGCACCTAAAGAAAATTACACTTAGATACGAATATAGGCACAACCTTCCTTGTGTAGCTCGAGTATACGTGCCGCGGCACCAGGATGAGTCACGCCGACACCGTCGATCAGTTCAGGCTCTTTCCCGGTTTTTTTCTTGATTCCCGCCATCGTTGCAGCACAGGCACTGAACTTGGTACCGCCCCCCATGGTCTGGTCTCCCATTGCTGCTAGGCTCTTGATACGCTTTGTCTCTGGGCTGCCCTTAGTAAACAGCTTCAATCCTGGACCCTGAGCGATGACTTCTACACGAACTGTATCAGCACCCAGTTGTTTGGGTATGGCGTTGGCGATGTTGATAGCTTGCTTGAACGCTTTTGCATCTTCCTGAGGCACATGGATCATCAGGCACTGACCTTCCTCTGCCTGCGCAGATGATGCTACTCCTGCAGCCAGAAAAGCTGCAATCGAAATGACTTTTGTTAACAATTTCATGGATCTCCTCCAAATAGTGGTTAACTAACTGTTTCGTCATGGTGAAAGACCACAACATACCTATATAGACTGAATTCGGTAACAGTTTATTCCAATAGTTTTCAAAATAGGTGGCAGGAATGGGATATGCTTTCAGCGAGCGCAGCGGATGGCATCGTCTGTAGGGCCACGAAAACCAACATTGCCCAATGACATAGCCTCAGCTATCCGCAATGGCCATCTCGCTTCCCGCTGTTGCTAATAAATACCACTTAAAATAAAGATTCTCTCACCTTGTGATAGTTTTCAAGCTGGGTGCCGTGGCGAGTCAGTTTTATGAACGCCTGCGCAATTCCTTAGACTACAAAACACCAATAGAGCAATTTAATGCATGTGTTGCATCGATCGGTTGAACCCACAGCACATGGCGGACAATTCGGGCAATAAAAAAACCGCCTCGAAAGACGGCCAGAATATTGGAAACTTAAAATAGATTGTAACTATTCAGACCCAATGGTGCGGAACTGGTACGGTCAAACTTAGTGCATCAGCTCTACAGAATCAGGGCCTTCACTTTCCCATTGCTTCAGGGTAACCATTTTCAAGCCAAGCTGGGCATATCGCACCATGTAGAAACCCGATTCATTTTGAACAATGGCTTCAGGGTTTCTAGATATTATATCTTGCGCCATTACGCCCACATATGTGTTTTCATTATCTTCGTCAATATATTGAAACTTGTACAAATTGTAACCTTTGCGTGAAATCGACAATGCTTCTATGTTGCTTTTTAAGCGTATGTCACTGGGGGCACAATCACCAATTGATGTCGCACCTTCGAAAACTGTGTCAGAGAACTCTATTGAGCCCATCGTACCTTCAATTGTGGAACAATCAGAACTTACAGTGCCTGTTACCTGTTGTTGTGCTCCACTTGGAGTAAAAGTAACAGCAAAAGAAAATGAGCCATCTGCTGCTACTGTACCACTGCCCGACCAAGTTTGGGCTTCAATGGTAGTACCTTCCATAACTATAGTGCAATCACTACTTACTTGTGCCACCCCACCGATCGGAGCAGGAATGAAATCTAAACGGCAGAACACACCCTCGCAACAGACTAGTGATGTCTGCGCATGTGTAGGAAGGATCACTGAATCCAAAACTGGTTTAGTCCATGTTTCAGGTAATGATTTACCTGCAACGACTACACCCGTTCCTGCGGCTATAGATTTTAGTAATTTCCTGCGTGATTGCTCTGACATTTTGCTCCCCTGTTTATTGATTATTTCTAGTTGGTAAGAGACTACAACAGTAACAAAATATTATCATTAACTAACAGTAAAATGTCTCTTGTGGGTTGCGGGTTCAACCGATCGATGCAACACATGCATTAAATCTTTCCGTCATATCTCGTAAGCAGCCCTTTTTTTATTTGGCATCTGTAAGGCCGACCCTGGATCATATTTAAATTAATTCAGCACAACTCTCTATTTATATATCTACTTTTCTATCTCGGGGAACTGCCCGATATCTTCCAGGGCAGGCAATGCATCCTCGGCAATGCCCTGTAACTCTCCCGACAACCCCATCATATTTGTTGTTATACGCTCGAGTTGGGCTTCACGTTTTTTCCATAAACGCTGCATCGCTGCCTTCTCCTTTTCAAGATCTATTTTCATTGCCTGGTAGGCATCGACTACTCCCCGTATTTTTTGTGCAAACTGGGGACTGCAAAGATAATCGTATAGTGCTTCCATTTTTTCGTTCTTGCCATGCTCCATCAGCTTCTGCTTCTGCTTTTCTATCAGCGTCATACGTAAGGCTTCGGCAACGGGACGCACAGCATAGGGGCGTACTATCCAGATATCCTGCTCAAAAATGAAGGGTTCATGGGTATCACGAGGGAATGCCGTGGTGACCAGCACAGCAATCTCAGCACCGGCTTCATGCTGATCATCTTTAAGTTTTGCCACCCAGGCATTTGACCAGTTCTCCGCACGCTTGGCTTCCCATGAGATCTTGCCGCAAATCGTACCGGTTCGTGTCATTACAGTCTGGGTAACGTCTGCACCTCTGACGCCCTTTTTGACTTCGACCACTTCATCGAGTGGAAAAGAAGTTTTTAAAGTCTCCTCAATTTCCAGTTCAAGTACTTCCCCCTGTAACTGTGAAGAGCCCTGCTCCAGCTTTCGCTTCAGGTCTTCATTTGCCTTCTGCGCATCTTCTATCTTTTTACGCAACTCGGCTTCACGCATATTGAATTCATCAGCCACCTGCTTCTGAATTTTTTCCTTTTCTTCATTTAACTGACGCTGAAGTTTTACTTCAAACTCTTTTCTATCTTCATCCAGCCTGGCCATGTCTTGCCTGAGCTTGAGTTCCTGTGAGCGATACTCGTCCAGTTTCTTGTCTTTGTTAGCCAGATCCTCTTCAAATTCTTTTAACTTCCGCTCTGCATCAGCACGGGCTTCGTTGGCGGCTTTTTCTTTTGCGTGATCCATTTCCTGCTTGAGCTTTTTGCTGCTTTTATTCCTCTCTTCAAGCTTGTCGTTTAGCTCAGAGATGTGAGATTCAAAGGCCCGGGCAGCATGTCGTTCAGCCTCTTTTTCTGCAGCCTGCCTGAATTGTTCACGCTCTTCTGTCATGGCAGAATCAAACTCATCTGCGTAACGTTCAATCGTTTGCTGGGTAATACCGTCTCTTAACTGAAATTCATGACTGCAATCTGGGCAAGTAATGATCTCATCGGCATTTAGAATGATTCGTTTAGACATTTAATATCACCATTTACATGATAGAACTTTGAGAATTAAATTTAGCTCAAGCCAGCTATTATGCCGTGAACAGGCAAGATTGAAAAATACAGCTGCAAACTGTGGCTGTAAAACACAACACAGCTAGACGGGCTTGTTCGTATTGTTGTTAATTATGCTCACAATACGGGAGGAAATGTCCTCTACATTTATTTCACCGGACTCATCTGTCATCACCTGAAGGTTACTGTATAGAGTCGCCTGTGCAACATGATCACCGCTTCGAGTATCCATAGGCCATCGGATACGAAGCTTTATTGGCTCAAAATATGGTGAAGACACTTCTCTAATGATACTTTCTCTATTCCACAACAAGAATAGATCAGGTAATTCATTTACGACACTTCCGGAGTAATCTTCATGCACAGTGATTATTTCTGAGATTATTGCATCACCTGTCTCAGAATTTATCAGTTTTGCTAAATGGTGTTTAAGAAAAGCAACCGTTTCATCATACTCCAGTCCCTTTTCCACCTTGCCGCTGGCCTCTCGGTTGACCAGGTTAAAACGAATCGCACCGCTCAGGTTATTATGCGGCACGGCGTAGAATCGGCGCTGTTCAAGTTCATCCATATCTGGAAATGGCAGACCATTCTGACGACGGTCATGTACATCAATTTCCCAGAGAATTTGATCGAGTATAGAATTACAGCTAACTTTAGACTGCATCGATAAGCCTGCAACCATAATCAGTTTAACATTTTTGCCTGCCAGCTCCATCAACTCACCGATACCTTCATCGATACGCTGGTAAACTTTTAATAAGGGATCACCCTGTTTCTCAAAATATTCTTTAGAAAAGCGCGGGTGCTCTGGGTCATGCAAATGCCAAAACTGATGCCCTGCATCGTGGGCCTGCTGATAACCAATAGCAAAGAAATCCCAGCCACCACGTTTGAGATAATGTTTAGCCGCCCGTGTTTTCTTAGATGCAAGCTCAAGTAGCAGGTTTAAATCATGTTCGGTCTCTAAATCAGACCTTGGTGTCGAACGCTCAGTACTGCCATTAAAGGGGTCATTGCCAAATCTTTCTAGTACATCAGTACTGAGTTCTTCTGGACAGCTGGCAAGTGTTGCATAACGTGCATGAGGCAACCATTCCGATATCTCTAAGCCATTGATCAGGCCACCATGTTTAACTTCAGGTAGGTCAATAATGGCCAACTCAACATCAGACTCTGACAATTCTACCCAGAAGCAGTCCTTTTTCACCTGCTCAGCAGGTCCATGATACTCTGTCTGGTAATTATCAGAGCTTACTTTCACCCTGAAATAATAACCGGTTTCATCCGGTAAACTACCAGTACACAAGGTGTTCCAGAAGGCATCATTTCCGAAGGCCTCAGGACATCTTAGTTTAGTCAACCGACAGTTTTTCAGTAGCCTGGCTAGATTTGGCAGATGACCTTGCTCTGACCATTTTTGTATCAATGACGGTGTCATGCCATCAAGTGCAAAGAATATTGTCTTTGTGTATTCATCAATTGGCGCACTAATGCCTGTAATATTCTCATTTGATGCCTGCTTCAATAACGGCTTGCTGGCGGCAATTGCACTTTGGCGTTTTTGTAGCGCGACTTTATCTCTCGTCTGGTAATGTGATTCCGGATTTGAACGATTATAGATATAAAGAATTTCTTCATTGTATCGAGTCTTCCCGGACCCAGCTATTTGAATCAGCGCACGCATCAGGGCAAGATCACTAATAGCATCAAGAAAACTGCCATCCGCTGCTTTTAATACATCCAGCCCAGGATCCTGTCTTAACAAATCAAAGAATACACCCGCACGGTATGCGCGGATGTGCATCGGGAAGTGCATTTTTGTGAGCTGACCCAGCAATGGTTCACCGTTGGGTATAATCGGCTCGCAGCTTCCATATGCCCCCAGTGAGTTTTCGAATTGTCCATACATCAACCAGCAGCGCGTGCGGTTAAAAAAGTCATTTATTCTTTGTAGAGCGCCATCATTTGCCAGCCAGTCATCACCGTCCAGGTGTACAACAATATCATCGTTAATGGCGTGCTCACGGATTGCCTGTGTCTGGTTATGCAAAGCCCCCAAACGCTTATCGTTAACAATAGTGATGAAACGTTCACCAAGATCCCCTAAGGCCGCCAATGCACCATCTGATGAGGCGTCATCTATCAGGATGACTTTATATGTAGAGAATTGCTGTTGCTGGATACTGGAAATGCATTTACCTAAAAATTCTCCTGCATTGCGAAAGGCAATAACAATTAACAGGCGATTATTCTTGTGAATTCTAACGGGGTATACAGGGTATATCTGTTCGTAGGCACGGGCACGCAAGGTTGCAAGATCCCTGCGCACGATCTCTGGAATAAAAGTCGTTCGCAGAGCCTTGCTAACAATTTCAATGCATTTTGAATAATTTTTTAATTGTAGACAGGCTGATGCATATTCATAGGAAAAGCGGTAACGGTATATTTCCAGTTCAAAATGAGTACCTTCAGGTGGCTCTGCAATCTGATCTGCAATAGCTGCCAGCGCATAGGCACTGGCAGGATCATCAATTTCGTTATAGTGTTTTAGCAGATGATAAAGTGGCTCCATTCTGTCCGGGTCAACATCAAAGGCCGCGGCAAGATGTGTCTCTATATCAATCCAGTCAGCTTCGAGTTTCTGCAAACAATACGAGGATCGATAATGTGCCAGCCATTGTACTGATGGAGCAGGATTATCTTTAAGTGCAGACTGTAGCCAGTTTAAGGCTTCGCCGTACACCTGTCGCAAAAGTAAAGCATCAGCAACAGCCATCGCGAGTTTAGACGTGGGTGAAATTTTATAGTCGTCAATCAGTACGTCAATGAATGCTGGATCAGGACTACGGCTACGTGGAAAGTAGTTTTGATCTACTACTGAAATACTGTTATTTCGGATTACCTGTGCAAAAGAGTTTACCACCACATTTCGGGATCCATCCAGACGCCAGGCCTCAGGAACATTCGGCACAAGAACAGTCTTCCATAGACCTTCTTTTCTAGAGGGAGACTGGTGCAGAATCTGTTCAGGGGTATTGCCTGAACCAGGTTGAAAGTTAAGATCACTTTCAACAACGACACCTGGCTGAAGTATTAATAAATGGGAGGACTTGCCTTGCAGAAGTTTAGCTAGGCATTCTGATTGCGAAACCCCAGGCGAATCAGTAAGCCCTAAAACCTTGCCGCTTACGCCATTCATGGCATCTCGTATGTCTTTTAGAGCGGTACCATTTTTGTTGTTATCAAGTAGTACCCAGTAATTACATTGTTCTTTGAGACTGGTACTAATGGAAGTACGGCTATAAGTCTTGTTGGAAGAATCACCAGCTGGATTAAACACCAGCACCAGTGATTCTGGGGAACTCTCTTTTGTGTGTGTGCCAGACATTGCTTTTTATACCAAAATTCTAAGCATCATCACGACCACTACAACAAACGGTCACAAGTACGAACCAGAAATCAGTGGCAACCGTTTTCAGGCCGGCGCTCAGCTACTATTAAGGTGCAGGTGTTGTAGTAGGAGCTGGTGCACAGTAATAAGCAGGAGAATTTGTATTTGCGGGATTAATGAAATCGCTTGCCGTACCAGCAGAAGGAAAATCGGGTAATGAAGCGACAACTTCTACGAGATCAAGCCTATGGCCGATATCATGTCCCGTCGAGGAGTAAGTGCCGTCCGCGGCAGTCAAGACTTCCAATATCAAAGGAGAAGTGTTATCTGTTGGTGTGATGCCTGTTGCTGAGCCAGACCACGAAAGTTCAAGCCTGACTCGGATACCTGCAATTTGCACATCGAGGAAACCGCCAATATCGACAATTACGTCCTCATCTCTGTTGTCTCCACAAACATAAGATAGAAACACCGGGTCATTAATCGAAAAACCGGGGTCAATACTGGTCTGTGCATGTGCTGGCAAAACAACAGATTCAATAACAGGCTTAGTCCACCCTGATTTTCCTAACTGCGCAGCAGTGACAACACTGCCACCCGTCAACAGGATGCTTTTTACGGCTTTACGACGCTTTTCCTGCTCACTGAGAGGCGTTTCTATCACATCCTTTTCTGATCCTTCATCATTATTCTTCATTACAGTCCCTCATCTAAAAATATCTATCTATTATAATTCTGGCACGCCCGAGACGATTCGAACGTCCGACCTCTGCCTCCGGAGGGCAGCGCTCTATCCAGCTGAGCTACGGGCGCGTGGGAGGCGTATTCTGACCTCTATATTGCTGTTGATACAAGCAAAGAACATACGAGTATGGCAACAGCCGCTAAATCGAGTGCAAATATTCCCGCCAGCCACCAAAACTACTGACTTCTTGCGCATTTTCTACCGCGTAGGCCTCACAGATAAACCCCGGCAACCAGCGGCCATCTGCTGTTTCCACCTTGCCTATGCCCAATGGGCCGGGAATACCGGCGACAAAACTGCCAAATTCAGATTGTGGAAGTTGCCATATTTCTATTTCTATGGCTTTTCCAGACACTTCATCCCGCATCATTCCAGGTCTAGGCATAGATCCTTCAATGAGGTACATGCGGTAGGATTCAGCGCTCAGGGTTTTTTCCAGGAATGTCCCACCACGCTCACGTAACTGCCAGTTCAATGCAAGTCCATCCATATGGGCTCCGCAGACAATTACCGGAATAGTCTCGGAACAGGCAATCGACGCTGCTTGCGAAACGGGTAGATCTAGCAAGTTTTTGCCTAGCTTAAGTTTAAGAGACTGCTGCCAGCGGTTGGCAAATGATAATAATTTACGATCCTGCATAGCCGTACTGACGAGACTGATTCCCCAGGGTAAGCCGTTATCCAGGTAACCTGCTGGTATCGCTACCGCAGTACAATCAAGCAGGTTCATGAAATTGGTATAGTAACCAAGACTGCTGTTAAGTTTAATTGGATCGTTCTCAACCTCGGC
>DAOVWW010000143.1 GCA_030636465.1 Gammaproteobacteria bacterium | reverse complement strand
TGCTTTAAAGGAACTAACTTAATTCCTTTTTCTTTTTTTCTAGGCATATTCCCATCGGGAACCAGCAGTCGGGTAAACCCCAGTTTGATCGCTTCACGAATACGCTGATCACCTCTCTGTACCGGTCGCACTTCCCCGGTTAACCCCAGCTCACCAAATACAGCCATATCTTTAGGCAGCGTATGATCGCGAAAACTCGAAATAATAGCCAGCGTCACAGCGAGATCTGATGCAGGCTCCAGTACTCTGACTCCACCGACCACATTGACAAAAATATCCTGTCCACCTATCTGTAAGCCAGCATGTCGATGCAATACTGCAAGTATCATCGCCAGTCTGGTGCCGTCCAGGCCTACACAAAGACGTCGAGGATTAGATGACTGGCTATCATCGACGAGAGCCTGCACTTCCACTAATAGCGAACGTGTCCCTTCCTGGCTGGCCAATACTATGCTGCCGGGTGACTGGGTTTCCTTGCGCCCCAGGAACATTGCTGAAGGATTGCTGACTTCATGCAGACCATCATCCTGCATGGCGAACACACCGATTTCATTGACCGGACCAAAGCGATTTTTAATCGCACGCACCAGACGGAAGCGACTTCCGCTATCGCCTTCAAAATACAGCACCGTATCAACCATGTGCTCAAGTACTCGAGGACCTGCTAATGCGCCGTCTTTGGTGACGTGACCAACGAGGATGACTGACACCCCTGTTTGCTTGGCGTATCGAACCAGTAAAGCCGCTGTTTCTCTTACCTGTGAGACACTGCCGGGAGCAGACTGAAGCACATCAGTAAACAAAGTCTGGATAGAATCAATAACCATTACAGCCGGTTTAACCTGTGCCGCTGCATTAATAATAGCCTCTACCTGATTTTCTGCCATCAGTTGCAATTTACTGGCATCAAGTCCCAACCGCTCTGCGCGCGAAGCGATTTGCTGGGCTGATTCCTCACCGGAGATATAGAGTGCAGGCATAGACTGGCTTACTTTAGCTAGCGACTGTAATAATAAAGTAGACTTGCCAATACCCGGGTCACCGCCGATTAAAACAACTGAGCCATTCACTATGCCACCACCCAGCACTCTATCTAATTCTGTAATGGTAGAGCTAAAACGGCGGGTATCTTCAGGCTTAATATCCGCAAGAGTCACTACTTTCTGTTTACCGGCAAAGCTGGCAAAGCGCAGCCCCTTGCTGCTTTCTTTTGCAATTGTTGCTGTAGAGGTTTCTTCCTGAAAACTGTTCCAGGCACCACACTGATTACATTGCCCTGCCCATTGGGATGACTGGGAACCACAATCAGAACAAACGTAAAGAGTTTTTACTTTAGCCATACACGACATCCTGTCTTTTGACCCGCGCGGTAATACCGCAAAGAAGTTCGTAGGCTATCGTGCCTGCTCGTTTTGCTACAACATCAACAGACACATTTTCACCCCAGAGTTCCACACTGCTGCCCACAGCTGCATTCGCTAAGCCACGCAGGTCTACGGTGATCATATCCATAGACACCCGCCCTATCAGCTGTGTTTCTTGTCCAGCAACCATTACTGGCGTACCCGTGGGGGCATGTCGTGGATAACCATCACCGTAACCGCAGGCTATCACGGCGACAGGCATGTCTTCAGGGCACTGCCAGGTACTGCCATAACCAACAGCGTCGCCTTCTTTGCATTGTTTTATTGAAATGATTCTGGATAGCAGTGACATGACCGGTTTCAGATTAAGACCCTGAGCTGAAGCATCGGCAAAGGGTGAAGAGCCATATAACATGATACCGGGTCGCACCCAGTCCATATGACAATCAGGGTGTCTTAAAATAGCGGCGGAATTCGCCAGACTTCTTGGTACAGCAGACGACTTTGTTAATTCATTGAACAGATGTAATTGTTCTACCGTACCCGGGTTTTTCGGAGTATCTGCATTCGCAAGATGTGACATGATGGCAACATCTTTAATGCACGGCATCGTCTCTAAGCTGGACAATGCATTTGTAAACTCTGATGTTGAAAATCCCAGGCGATTCATCCCTGTATCAACTTTTAACCAGACTGATAAATTTAATTTTTCTTTTACGCTCGCGAGAATCTCGAGTTGCCACTGTGAGTGGATCACTGTTTCCAGCTGGTATCTTGCGATCAGGGGGATTTCATTCGCTTCAGAAAAACCTTCAAGCAAACAAATAGCTTGTGTAAAACCTTCATTTCTCAACTTGATTGCATCTTCTACTTCAAGAAGGCCGATGGAGTCTGCTGTTTTCAACGCCCGAGTGCTGCTTAAAAGGCCATGACCATAGGCATCAGCCTTAACGATTGCCATGATACGGGCATCAGGGGCAAGTTCTCTTACCCGGCTGAGGTTATGTTGCAGCGCAGCGCTATCAATGTTTGCGTATACGGGACGAGTCATGAATAGATGGTCGTGAATAAATAAGGGAATTCCCTAGTAATATTCACCTGCTTCACCACCGATAGGGTCTGCAAAGCTTTCAAATCGTGTGAATTCACCGAGGAAGGTCAGCCTTACGGTACCAGTTGGTCCATTTCTCTGTTTGCTGATAATTATTTCAGCAATGCCCTTATTCTCACTGTCTTCCTTGTTATAGACCTCATCACGGTAAATAAACATGATCACGTCGGCGTCCTGCTCGATTGAGCCAGATTCTCGCAGGTCTGACATCACCGGGCGTTTATCAGGACGTTGTTCAAGACTACGATTGAGCTGTGAGAGTGCAATAACCGGGACATTTATTTCCTTGGCCAGTGTTTTCAGGTTCCTGGTAATGGCCGAGAGCTCTGTCGCACGATTCTCCGTATTGCCACCCATTGACATCAGCTGCAGGTAATCGATAATAATTAATCCCAGACCATCTTCATTCTGGCTTGCCAGTCGGCGACAGCGTGCGCGTAGTTCAGATGGGCTGAGACCGGCAGTGTCATCTATGTAGATTTTTTTCTCACTGAGAATATTAATTGCGGATGTTAGACGAGACCAGTCATCTTCCTGCAGTGAGCCTGTCCTTACCCTTTGAGCATTAATTCTGCCCAGAGAAGTCAGCATACGGCGTACCAGCTGTTCACCTGACATTTCCATACTGAAAATCGCTACAGCTTTATCACTGCCTACAGCCACATTTTCTGCAATATTCATTGCCAATGAGGTTTTGCCCATCGAAGGTCGACCGGCAATAATAATCAGGTCGGAATCCTGCAGACCCGTTGTGATTTTATCGAGGTCGGAAAAACCGGTGGACAGACCTGTGAGGTCAGAACCAGACTTGAATAATTCTTCAATTCGGTCAACGGTCTGTTTGAGCAGGGAATGCACTGCTACAAAACCAGAACCATGTTTCGCACCTTCGTCTGATATCGAGTAAATCTGCTGTTCCGCTAAATCAAGAATTTCCTGGGGTGTTCTGCCTTCAGGCGTGTAAATGGTCTGATTGATGTCATTTACAGTATTGAGCAGACGACGCATTATAGAATGCTCCTGCACAATTTTCGCATAAGCTGAAATATTGGCCGCGCTTGGCGTATTACGAGTTAACTCATCAAGATATGCCAGCCCCCCTGATTTCTCCAGTTCGCCACTGTTATCCAGGTACTCCTGTACGGTGATCACATCTGCAGGCATAGAGTCTTCTACCAGTCTTTCTATGCTCTCATAAATAAGACGATGATCTTTACGATAAAAATCATTGGCAACCAGAACATCTGCCACATCGTCCCAGCGACCGCTATCAAGCATCAGCCCACCCAGCACGGATTGCTCGGCTTCAATTGAATGAGGCGGAGTTTTTAGATCTACAATGTTATTTTGAGCAGTGTAAGGCAAATTTATTCTTTATATATTAGTAAGTTATAGTGTATATTTAATGTATTTTATTATTGTTATTCGCGTTTTTATAAAGTGTAAGTTTATTTAGTTTAAAGCTATAACTAATAGTACAACAAAAAAAAGGGTCCGTGGCATGATATACCACGAACCCTCTCTATTTCTTTCTGTTGATACTGAGAAGAACTATTCAGCAGAAACAGTAATTTTAAGAACCAGACTAACTTCCGGGTGCAATGAAACATCAACTTCATGTTCACCGATGACCTTGATAGCACCTTCAGGCAAGTTGACTTCAACCTTGTCCAGATCTTTACCTGCAGCAGTAACCGCTTCAATGATGTCGGTAATGGCTACAGACCCAAATAGCTTGCCTTCTTCACTGGCACGTCGTGCAATTTCAATAACAACGCCATCAAATTCAGCAGCTCGAGCTTGAGCTTTACTTAATGCATCACTGGCAGCTGCTTCCAGCTCTGCACGGCGGCCCTCAAAAGCTTCCTGGTTTGCTTTAGTGGCACTAACGGCTTTCCCCTGAGGGATAAGATAATTACGACCATAACCGGGTTTTACGGAGACTTGTTGACCCAAATCACCAAGGTTACGGATTTTTTCAAGCAGTATGACTTCCATCTGATTGATCCTGTATTGTTGATTAACGGTTATGGTTATCGGTATACGGCAATAAGGCGAGATAGCGAGCCACTTTGACGGCATTTGCTAACTGACGCTGATATTTCGGTTTAGTGCCTGTATTACGACTTGGAATAATTTTACCTGTTTCCGTAACGTATGCTTTGAGGGTTTCCAGATCTTTGTAATCGATCTCGGTAATGCCTTCAGCAGTGAAACGGCAGTATTTTCTGCGACGGTAAAAACGTGACATGATTATTCAGCCTCCTTTGTTTCTTCAGTAGCTGAAGCTTCAGCAACGGGTTCTGCAACAGCTTCTTCAGACTCAGCGGGTTTCGCTTCTTCAGCAGGTTTATCAGCCGGTGCTTCTGCGCTAGTTTCGGCTTTTGCACTTGCATCATCAGCTTTTGCTTCTGGTTTCACTTCAGATTTTGCTTCTGGTTTTGCTTCACTACGCTCTTCTCTGCGTGGCGCGGCATCTTCCCTGGCTTTCTCATTCATCAGGTGGGATGCATCCGTCACAGGCTGATCTTTCTTCAGCACAATTGAACGTATGATTGCA
>DAOVWW010000061.1 GCA_030636465.1 Gammaproteobacteria bacterium | reverse complement strand
TCCAGCCCCAGAAAGTCAAAAATTATGGTAGGTGAGCCGGCGATATACAGAAACAATCCTGCGAATACGGTTCCCAGTGTCAGTACAAAAAATAGAAACTGGCCATTTTTCATCGTCTGGCAATAAAGGTTAGCGACATGTAATGGATGGAAAGACTGGCGCATGTTTTTTGCCAGAGTCTCAGGTAGAAAGTAAATAGCCATGAGAATGATGATGCCGCCGTAAAGGGCGAGAAAATAAAAAACAGTGCGCCAGCCAAAGGCCTGGTGTAACCAGC
Source organism: Gammaproteobacteria bacterium (assembly GCA_030636465.1). Lineage (GTDB taxonomy): Bacteria > Pseudomonadota > Gammaproteobacteria > BMS3Bbin11 > BMS3Bbin11 > BMS3Bbin11. The sequence continues at coordinate 7,470 of DAOVWW010000061.1, read as the reverse complement.
CACCTATAATGGGTGCAATAGCAGGCGCCAGTGCAAACAGCATCATCACATAGGCCATAGCCCGGTGCGCATCGTGTTCGTTATGGGCATCCCTGATCATGGCACGACCCGCGACCATGCCACCGCTGGCACTAATGCCCTGTAATATGCGAAATAGAAGGAAGCTGTTGAAATCCTGGCTCATCGCACAGCCCAGGGAGGCAATGAGATATAGGGCAAGTGTGCCGATGATTACCGCTCTTCGGCCTGTCCTGTCTGATAATGGCCCCCAGATCAGAGTCGACACTGCTGAGGCAACAAGATAATAACCAATGCTTTGCAGCAGGATTTCTCGACTGATACTGAACTCAGATTCCAGTGCAGGGAAAGAGGGCAGGTAGGTATCGATGCTGAACGGACCAACCATCGATAATAATGCTATGGTAACTATCAGCCATGTACTCAAGGCATTGTCGGCTTTATTCATTTTTATAGTTTGCACTTTATCCGGGTTATATGAAAACAGTTTTAGATGAAATGATTGTGTGATGAAAGATATTTTACCGTTTCAAATACCTGATTGGGTTAAGTGGGTTGCTCAGGATGAAAGTGGGCTCTGGTGGGGGTATTCGGTCGAGCCCCTGAGATATGACCGTGGCTGGTATGAGAATGAAGTGGGGAACTACATCCGCCTGGGTTCCACCGAGCCGGGAGACTGGGCTGAGTCTCTATTCATTAATAAATAGAGGTGCCCTTAATGAACAAAGGGTGAAGTATCTGAGCGGTACGGCTAGAATCCTCAGTCTGAATATTTGTTGTCTATACAGGTTAAAAATATGAGCAATATAATGGGTGTGCTGCTAGATGGTATCGCACAACTGGAATATGACCGAGAAAAATTACTGCCTGACCATCAGGCCGCTTATCTGGACAAGATGGATGAGAAGATGGCCGAGGGTATTGCAATTGGCGAAGAGGAAATAAAGAACCCCGACGTAAATCAACGTGCTCAGTTCGTAGTTGGAAACCTGCTGCATGCTTTAAAAACAGATAATGAGCAGGTGGCGGGTGCGATGTGCAGTTACCTCGCCATTCGTATGCCGGATCTAAAGCAGGTGAAGATTAATGAACAGGAAGGCGAAGTCACGATTGAGTTTGATTTTGAGAATGAATACACCAACCAGGTAGCTGTGGAATTTAAATTACACTAGTGACCCCCTCCCCCTGTTCTGGATTTATTAAATGTTACCTATAGTCTACTCTTTTCGTCGATGCCCCTATGCTATGCGCGCACGCCTTGCGCTATTTTATAGCGGCGTTGCAGTAGAATTACGGGAAGTTATTCTCAGTGACAAGCCCGCAGAAATGCAGCAGCTGGCAGATGAGGTCACGGTGCCATTGCTGGTGCTTCCGGATGAAACCCTTATCGATGAGAGCTGGGATATCATGCTTTGGGCGATTAGACAAAATGACCCGGACTTGTGGCTGGGCGAGGGTGAATCTAGCGTGTTTGATGCAGAAATCATGGTCGAAATGAATGATTATTCATTCAAGAATGATCTGGATCACTATAAATATGCTGACCGATATCCAGAGCATCCAATGGAATATTACCGTTCACTGGGCGAAGAGTTTTTGCAGGATCTTGAAGATGCATTATCTGAATCCAGCTATTTGCTGGGAGATAAAATATCCATAGCCGATATTGCGGTCTTTCCCTTCATTCGGCAATTCGCCTTTGTTGATAAACCCTGGTTTGATCAGTCGCCTTATCCACGGCTCCAGGATTGGCTGCAGAATTTCCTGGAGTCAGAGCTGTTTAATTCTATTATGGAGAAGTTTCCCGTCTGGAAGCAGGGTGATGAAGCTGTTATTTATCCAGCATGAGCTCGCACCCGTTGCTACCAGTTATGAAACACCCTGTTCATCTGTAGCGGTATCGGCCTTATGAATGGGCTTTAGATGTGGCGTCCAGTTTTCGATTCTCTTTTGAACGCGGTAGTCAGCAAGAGATATTTTGCAGACCTTGCACTGCGCATCCTCTTTTTGTAACAGGATGTCCTGTTTGCTGAAATAGTGTTTATGCCTGCCATGGATCGCGTGATGTATTTTTGAGCGAATTATCCTGTTTTTCTTTTTTATCAGCCGACTCTTTTTGTCGATATAGTCGCTTATAGTACTGGCACTGTGCTCTTTGTCTTTGTGGCCAAACATTGTACTCTCATCTCTCGTGAACTATCAGTTTTGTATTAAGTCTAGACGTTAATTCTTAAAGTGCCATTAAACTGGGTGCAGTTCATCGGCGAAACTTGACCATTCGTCTCAAGATTTCCTGGCGAATGTTTAAGTTGCAGAATAATAAGAATTATTCATGATTTGTAGAAGGTAAGGATATGTTGAAAAGTATAATGCTAACGCTATTGTTTTTTCCTTTATGGTCTTTATCTGGTTGTAGCCAGCAGGATTCAGCTCAATTTGATCTTGAGCAGGCAAAGCAGAAGTGGGGCAGTTCAGGTGTGGCGTGGACAGAAACTGATTTACAGTTACTGGAGTCAGGTGAATTGCTATACCGTAGCAACTGTAGTGTGTGTCATGGCCGTGATGGCAAGGGTGACATGCAACTGGGTGGTCCGGAACTTGATGGCAGTCCATTTGCCAATGGCCAGAAGTCTGAATTGATTGAGCGGATACTACAGGGGAAAAAAGGCTCGGCTATGCCAGCGTTCGCCGATGCACTTTCTGATAAGCAGATAGCCGCGATTGCGAGCTATCTGCGTAATGCCTGGAAAAATCAGGCTGCTGATATTGTTACGGCTGAAGAAGTAAAACAATTGCGCTGATTCTTCAGGCTACCCTCAGTCGAGGAATTTACCGCTGCGTAAACGCTGTGCTTCCATATATTCCAGTTCCCTGGAACCGGAAATGACAACGTCAGAATCCGGCACAAAATCCAGTTCAGCATCGAGACGCTCATAGGGCACAGAATTCAGAATCACTTTCATGGCATTGATCCGAGCCAAATGCTTATCGTTCGAGCGAATGATTTTCCATGGAGAATGTGTAGTGTGGGTTCTTTTCAGCATTTCATATTTCACATTGGTGAAATCATCCCAGCGTTCCTGGGCCTGTACATCGACCTCGCTGAGTTTCCATTGGCGCAGGGTGTCGTGCTTGCGTCGCGCAAAACGAAGTTCCTGCTCTTCTTTGGTGACGCTGAAATAAAGCTTTATGACGATGGTCCCTTGTCTCACCAGGTCTTTTTCAAAACCGCCCACGCCACGCATGAAGTTTTTATATTCCTTATCAGAACAGAAACCGAAGACAGGTTCTACCATGGCACGGTTGTACCAGCTTCTGTCAAACAGGACGACTTCGCCGCCACGAGGGAACTGGCGCACATATTTCTGGAAGAACCACTGGGTTTTTTCATGTTCAGTTGGTTTGCCCAGTGCCACTACGCGGTAGTGTTTTTCATTCATGTAACGAGTAACACGTCGGATAGTGCCACCCTTACCGGAGGCATCACGGCCTTCAAACAGAATGATCATGCGTTTGCCGGTTTGTTCCAGGTGTTGCTGCATTTTAATCAATTCAGCCTGGTAAGGTTTAAGCTCTTCTTCACGCAGATATCGACGCAGGGCCTTTTTTTTCAGTCGTTTTAAAGCAGTGGCCTGGGGCTCAGCAATAACACCTTGTTCCAGCTGAGAATCAGATATTTCAGTAACATTACTCCCTTCTGTAGTTTCTTCTTCTTTAACTACGGCGCTTTCGTCGATCATCGTACTATTCCTGTGTTTGTCATTTGTTGAAGAGTTTCACACTCTGCAATGGAAGAAACTCTCAATCTACCCAGCGATTATAAGGCAGAATGTGAATTCATACCTTGATTTACATCAGGTTTGTGGGGTTAATCTTTTTCATCTTTTGGGTAGATTTCTGGTATGAATGTCTGATCCGACATGGGAGGGCGAACATAACCCACCGTTTCTTTGCGTTTTGGCAATTTTATTTCTTCAGGTGTCAGGTCTTTATACGGGACCAGGCTCAGAAGGTGAGAGATACAGTTTAAGCGGGCATGCTTCTTTATGTCGGAGTTCACCACGTACCAGGGGGCCTGCTTGATATCAGTGTGGGCAAACATCTGGTCTTTGGCCCTGGAATATTCTTCCCAGCGAGTGAGTGACTCGAGGTCCATAGGGCTCAGTTTCCAGCGTTTATGAGGCTCTTTGAGGCGTGCCTGAAAACGTTTTTCCTGCACATCGTCGGAGACAGAGAACCAGTACTTGATAACAATGGTTCCAGAGCGGACCAGCATGCGTTCAAATTCAGGGCAGGATCGCAGGAATTCCTGATGTTCCTCGTCAGTACAAAAACCCATTACTTTTTCGACGCCCGCACGGTTATACCAGCTGCGGTCAAACAGCACTATTTCACCCTTAGCTGGCAGGTGTGCAGAATAACGCTGGAAATACCATTGAGTCTTTTCTCTATCGGTCGGGGCGGGTAGGGCAACCACCCTGGCACTACGAGGATTAAGGTGCTGTGTAATGCGTTTTATTACGCCTCCCTTTCCTGCTGCGTCCCGTCCTTCAAATATGATGACAACTTTAAGGCCTTCATGTTTTACCCATGCCTGTAGCTTTACAAGCTCAAGCTGGAGGTCAAATAAGGCCTTTTCATAGGCTCGTTTGCCGATTTCATTAGATTTTTTGGACATTGGGATTTCCTTTGCTTAGAAGTGCGATAATAACCGCTCATATTACCGCACAATTGGTGCGGGAGCATCTGTTAAGTCTTCTTTAGTAGTGATTTGAAATGAGAGCTGAATTATTTTACGTACATGATCCCATGTGCAGCTGGTGCTGGGGATTTGCCAGGGTGGCGAAGCAGCTATTCAACGCTCTTCCTGACAATGTGAGCGTTCACCGACTGCTAGGTGGCCTGGCGAAAGATAATGACCAGCCTATGCCGTTAGCTCAACAAAAGAGTATTCAGGGAAACTGGGTACGCATAGAGGATACAATCTCTGGAGTGAAATTTAATTTCGATTTTTGGGCCGTGTGCCAGCCGAGGCGCTCGACCTACCCAGCCTGCCGGGCTGTGATTGCAGCACGTATGCAGGGTGATGAATATGATGAAGCCATGACATTTCGTATTCAGCAGGCATATTATGAGGAGGCTAGAAATCCTTCAGATAATGGGACATTGATAGAACTGGCAGTTGAGCTTGGTCTCGATGAACAGCAATTTAGCCGCGACTTACTTGCAGAGAGCTGCCAGCAAGTTCTATTGAATGAGGTCAGTTTATCTAGAAAGCTCGGTGCTGATAGTTTCCCCAGCCTGATATTAAAGTCAGGTGATTCAGTCAGGCCTGTTACTATCGACTACCTGGAGGCCTCTCCTATGCTAGTTTTGATTGAAATGTTCCTGGAGATGGAAGAGTAAGAAAATGAAAGATGAAGACGAAGAATTTATAATAAGTAAATCGCAGGTGAAGCGTGAAATGCAATCCTTGCGTGATCTGGGTGAAGAGCTCGTAGAATTGCCCATTGCAGAGTTAAAGAAATTCGATATCTCAGAATCTTTGCATGATGCGATATCACTGGCACAAACATTAAAGCGTGAAGCCTTACGCCGACAGATACAGCGTATCGGTAAATTGCTAAGAGAAGAGGATGATGCTGTTATAAAACAGACTCTGGAGCAGATCTCGCAACCGCAAAGAGATGAGGTAAAGGCTTTTCACCAGTTAGAAGAATGGCGTGACCAATTAATGTCAGGGGGTGACGAAGCCATTAACCAGACTGTAGAAGCATTGCCCGGCGCAGATCGCCAGCATCTCAGGCAGCTGGTTAGGAATGTCCGTAAAGAGCTTGAGCTGGAGAAGCCACCAAAGTCAGCGCGTTTGTTGTTTCAGTATTTGAAGGAATTAAAGGGATGAAGTTCCAAGGTTCAAGTTTCAAGTTCCAGATCTGGGGTCAGACCCGGCCTCTCACGGCTCTGACCCCTTCGAAAACCTAAACTTAGCCCTACCATCTTTCAACAAAAATCATCGATAATACGATACCAAACAGATTCATTGAATAAGGATAAAATTTATGTCCGAGATGACATTTTTCTGGCACGACTATGAAACCTGGGGGCTAAACCCCAGAGCGGATCGTGCCTCACAGTTTGCCGGTATACGTACCAATACCGAGCTGGAAATTATTGATGAAGAAATGATGATTTATTGTCGCCCTACGGGTGATTTTATACCGCATCCTGATTCTGTAATGATTACCGGGCTGCTGCCTCAGGTCGCCGCAGAAAAAGGCCTGCCTGAAGCGGAGTTTTTCCAGCAAATCTATCAGCAAATGTCTCGACCCGGAACCTGTGGCGTGGGTTATAACAGCCTGCGATTTGATGATGAAGTTACTCGCTTTGGACTCTATAGGAATTTTTATGATCCCTACGTAAGGGAGTGGAAAAATGGTAATAGCCGCTGGGATATTATTGACCTGGTGCGGATGACTTTTGCCTTGCGACCGGAAGGTATCAACTGGCCAACCAGGGAAGATGGTGTGCCGAGCTTTCGACTGGAAGATATGACGGTTGCCAATGACATTCCTCATGTCGGCGCACATGATGCCCTGTCGGATGTTCATGCGACTATTGGTCTGGCCCGTTTGATTAAAGAAAAGCAGCCGGAGCTGTTTAATTATTATTTAAAACTCAGGAAAAAGAATGAAGTTTTAAAAGTCATCAAAGACTTTAAGGATGCTACACCTATACTGCACGTGACGGGTATGTATCCTATCGAGGTCGGCCGTATAGCACCCGTTCTGCCAATCTTTAGAAATAACCTGAATAAAAATGAAGTCGTTGTCATTGATTTGCGCCAGGACCCGCAGCGCCTGTTAGCGATGTCGGCAAAGGAGATTAGCCAGAACCTGTTTACCCCAAAAGCTGAGATGCCTGAAGGGGTAGAGCGGGTTGGTGTTAAGAGCCTGCACCTCAATAAGTCACCGGCAATAGCCCCTATAGCAACTTTGCGTGGTGCTGAGGCAAAGCGCTGGAAAATTGATTTGACTGCGATAAGAAAACATCGTGATCAGATATTAGCGGATAAAGGTTTTGTGCAGCGCATCCGCGAAGTTTATGAGAATCGTGAACCTATAGAGCCGGGAGATGTGGATTCATCTTTGTATGGCGGCTTTATCGGTGATGGGGATCGTCGTTTGAGTAACAAAATACTCAACAGCAAAGCCGAACAACTAATGGAAATGGAACCTGATTTTGCAGACCAGAGGCTGCGTGAAATTGTTGAAGAAGAGACGGATGAGGACAAACTGAAACTCATGCAGCAGCTTGAAGTATGGGTTCAGGGTTTGGTAAGTCAGGTGCAAGGTTAAAGGAGGAAAGAGGAAAGAGGAATACGCTGCCGGTTTTGATCCTGAATTTACCTTTAACCTTTAACCTTTAACCTTTGGTCTTTAACCTTTCCTCTTT
>DAOVWW010000093.1 GCA_030636465.1 Gammaproteobacteria bacterium | reverse complement strand
TACAAATGCTGAAAAATCTACGTTTCAATTATTCAGAGAACTCAATTAAATTGATACCTCGTCGTATCGAGTCACAGTTGGTGGACGATGGCGATGGAAAATTAAGGAAAACTCGGCCCATTGTTCGAGATGGATACAAAGCCGTCCCTGATGATGCAGACCGGCAAATTCTCAAAGTCTACAAGGAGGACATGCCCTTTGTTGTTGAGGCCCTCAGATGGAAAACAGGTCAAACGGAAATCAATTTTAGCACTGTTAACTTCGAGGTTGATAAAAAAACCGGATCAAAACGCGTCAGCGGAATATATGCGTTAAATACCGATATTGATAAGGTAATATCATTCGCCGCACCATTTGTGGTGTTAGCAACCGGTGGGGTAAGTAAGGTTTATCTTTATACATCAAACCCCGATGTTGCCACCGGCGACGGTATTGCCATGGCCTGGCGCGCCGGATGCCGGGTTGCCAATATGGAGTTTACCCAATTCCACCCAACCTGCCTTTACCACCCCAAAGCAAAATCATTTTTGGTTTCAGAGGCCGTGCGTGGCGAAGGTGGCGTGCTGACGCTACCAAACGGTGAACGCTTCATGCACAAATTTGATGAGCGCGAAGAACTTGCCCCGCGCGATATTGTCGCCCGCGCCATAGATTATGAAATGAAAAAAGGTGGTCTGGATAGTGTTTATCTTGATATCTCACACCGTGACAACAACTTCATTATTGAACACTTCCCTACCATCTATGCACGCTGCCTGAAATTTGGCATGGATATCACCCGCGATCCCATTCCCGTCGTACCCGCAGCGCATTACACCTGTGGCGGAGTGATGACAGACCTCGATGGTAAAACAGATGTTAGTAACCTTTATGCCGTTGGTGAATGTACCTTTACTGGCTTACATGGTGCTAACCGTCTGGCCAGCAATTCACTGCTGGAGTGCCTGGTTTTTTCACAGGCTGCAAGCCTCTCCATATCTAAGGATCTTCAAGTTGAAACATACTCACCTGTGGATTTACCACAGTGGGATGAAAGCCAGGTCACCGATCCCGATGAGCAGGTAGTTGTTTCACATAACTGGGATGAACTGCGTCGGTTCATGTGGGACTACGTAGGCATCGTCAGGACTAATAAACGCCTGCAGCGTGCACAAAACCGTATTGGCTTATTGAAAGATGAAATTGAGGAATTCTATAGCTGTTTCAAGGTAGACAATAACCTGCTGGAATTACGCAATCTGGCTGTCATTGCAGAACTGACTATCCGCAGCGCTCAATCACGCAAGGAAAGTCGTGGTTTGCACTTCACCAGTGACTACCCTGAAGCCGATCCCCAGCTACAACAGACCAACACGATACTGATTCCGGATAACTATAAAGGTAATTAGCGTCAAACATCCTGATTCTTAATAGTCTACGATTCAGCACAATAATGATTCAGATGGAGACGCAGCTGCCTGAATGAGTACTCATTTAGCGAATCAAATGCATATACAAACGATTGAAGTTTAGAATGCCTCAATGTTTTTAGTCGTAGCACTATTAACCTGTTAGTGACAAAACTTTCAATAACATCTACTTGCTGCCATGAACCACCCTTTATTCGACAATACATCAATTCACCCGGCAGCAAACTCAGGCAATGGTGAATCGAATTAATGTAAAGCAATGCCTGATACAGATTCAGCATAATCATTGCGGCAAGGATCAATAGCAGGTAGACGTTTAAATCAATGAAGAACAGCAGTGCTAAGGCTAGCAGGTGAAGAGCGGATATAAATAATAAAATAAAGCGTGAACTGGTAGGACTAATAACAATCCGTTTGCCTGATTCTTGCAACAATTTCTGTGACTCCATTTTCGGCCTCCTTGCCTTCACAAAGCCATTTCTGCAGTTGCTGATCCGATGATGTCAGCAAACATTCAAATTCGGCTTTGAGTTCTTCTTCCAGACCCTGCCATTGCTTGTCAACAAAGCCTGTCAGGATTAAGTCCAGTTCGAGCATACCACGGCGGCATTGCCAGCGTAATCTGCCCATTGCCTGCGTCATGTGCCTAGCTGGAGCGAGCCAGCAATAGTTTACGTATTTTATGTATCGCTTCGGCAGGATTAAGATCCCGCGGGCAGGCCTCGACACAATTCATAATACTGTGGCAGCGGAATAAACGAAAAGGATCCTCCAGTTCATCCAGGCGTTCATTGGTCGCCTTGTCACGGGAATCCACCAGGAAACGGTATGACTGCAGCAGCGCTGCCGGGCCCAGGTATTTATCAGGATTCCACCAGAACGAAGGACAGGCTGTGGAGCAACAGCCACAGAGTATGCACTCGTAAAGGCCATCCAGCTTCTTCCTGTTATCTATCGTTTGCAGGCGCTCTATTTCAGGCTCTGGCTCATCATTCATCAGCCAGGGTTTCACACTGCGATATTGCTTATAAAAAGGTTCCATATCCACGATCAAGTCACGGATTACCGGCATACCGGGTAGAGGATTGAGCTTAATTGGCTGCTTAAGGTCGGCAAGCGGGGTGATGCAGGCGAGTCCATTGCGGCCATTAATATTCATCGCATCTGAGCCGCATACCCCCTCGCGGCAGGAGCGCCTGAATGATAAAGATTCATCCTGTTCTTTGAGTAATAAAATGGCATCCAGCAGCATCTGACGACCATCCAGTTTTGCCTCATCCAGTTCATAGTCCTGCACGTATGGCTTGCTGTCTTTATCAGGATCGAAACGATAGATTGAGAACTGAATCATTTGAATGACACCCCTGTTAATTCGGGATAGATCCAATTAAGTTGCAAATTGTCCATATCAGGCCGAGCTAGCATTTAATAAACCCTTTCCACTGGCGGAAAAGAATCAACGCTCAGTGGCTGGGTTCTGACCGGTTTATAATCCAGTACACCACCATCCCGATTAAAATAAAGAGTATGTTTCATCCACTCTTTATCATTACGCTCAGGATAATCGAGCCGGGAATGCGCACCCCGGCTTTCTTTGCGAGCTGCGGCAGAAATCATAGTAGCCATTGCCACTTCAAGTTGATTCTCAAGCTCAAAGGCTTCAAAACGCGCTGTATTAAAGACTTTACTGTGATCCCCCAGTCGAACGTCATCAAGGCGACCAAACAAAGCACGAATTTTCTCAACGCCTTCATCCAGCACATCCTGAGTACGGAAAACGCCACAGTACTGCTCCATTTGAGCCCGCATCTCGTTGGTGAGGCTGGCTACGGATTCACCTTCACCCTTCCTGTCCCAGCGCTGAATATGATTGACTGCCCGTTCAATCGAATCTTCATTTAAAGGACTATGGAATCGATTATCTTCAAGGAACTCAATGATATGGTTTCCTGCCGCACGGCCAAACACAACAATATCCAGCAGTGAATTCCCACCAAGACGGTTGGCCCCATGCACGGATACACAGGCACATTCACCGATGGCATAAAGACCGGGCTGGGCCTCTTCAGGAGCATGGTGTAATGGCGCCACCACCTGCCCCATTCTGTTCGTTGGTATTCCACCCATGGTGTAATGCGCTGTCGGAAAAACCGGTATCGGTGCATCAACAGGATCTACACCGGCAAAACGTATGGATAAATCCCTGATGCCCGGCAGCCTGTTTTTTACTATGTCGCTATCGAGATGGTGCAGCTGCAATAAAACATGATCGGCCTTTTCACCACAGCCCCTGCCCTCGCGTATTTCTGTCGCAATCGCACGTGAGACGACGTCCCTGCTGGCAAGGTCCAGAGCATGCGGTGCATAACGCTTCATAAAGCGTTCACCATCCTTATTGATCAGGTAACCACCCTCACCTCGCGTCGCCTCGGATATCAGCATACCCAGACCTGCGACACCGGTAGGATGAAACTGTACAAACTCCATATCCTGCACCGGCATGCCTGCGCGCAGGACCATGGCCATACCGTCACCGGTATTGATCATTGCATTAGTACTGGTTCGAAATATTCGCGCAGAGCCGCCGGTGGCCATCAAGGTTGTTTTGGCTTCAATAATTAATGGCTCACCTGTAGCGATATCAATCACCATCGCACCCTGCGTAACACCGTCATCAGATACCAGCAAATCTGTTGCAAAGTACTCATCAAAGAAATGTGTCCTGGCATGCAGATTCTGTTGATAAAGAGACTGCAGAATGGCATGGCCGGTGCGGTCAGCTGCGGCACAGGTACGTGCTGCCTGGTCACCACCATAATTCTGGCTTTGACCGCCAAATGGGCGCTGATAAATACGGCCATTATCAAGCCGTGTGAAAGGCACACCAAAATGTTCCAGCTCAATTACAAGACGCGAAGCCGCACGGCACATATATTCGATAGCATCCTGGTCACCGAGGAAATCACTGCCTTTGACGGTGTCATACATATGCCAGTGCCAGTTATCCGGTGTGACATTACCTAAGGCCGCATTCATGCCACCCTGAGCGGCGACTGTATGTGAGCGTGTAGGGAAAACTTTGGAGACCACTGCGACATGCAAATCAGCCTTGGCTAGCTGCAGCGCAGCTCGCAGGCCTGCGCCACCTGCTCCTATCACCAGGCAATCAAATTTTCTTTTTTCTATTCCATGATTCATTTTAGGCTACCTCCATGTCCCAACAACTAACAAGGCCCAGACAGCAGATCCTAATAATAGAGTAGCAAGCAACGTCTGCAGTACAAAACGTACGCGCCAGGAATGTACATAATCAAGAAAAACACTTTTCAGCCCTAACCAGGCATGCGCCAGTATGCTAAAAATAAACATCAGGGTAGATATCTGGAAGATCAAACCTGATGATAAAGATAACCAGCCAGCGTGGTTGGTTACAGGAGAAAATGAAAGCACAACCAGGGCTACGATTATATATATCAGTATATAAACGGCGGTCAGGCGCTGTACCACCCACTCGCCCAGCCCTGAACGACTACTGCCTCGTTCACTAACGCCTAGAGCCATATCAATATTCCCGTAACGACTATCAGTATGGAACTGCATGCAAATGCAACCCTGGCCGTAGTTCTAGCGACATGCTTGTCATAACTGAAATCAAGATCCATCAGCAAATGTCGAATTCCACTCATAGAATGCTGAATCAAAATCCAGGTGATGAGAGTCAATACAAGTTTTCCTGACAGTGTCTGCAGCAAGGCCTGTGCCTGAGCAAAAGACTCTCCACCACCATTTAATAATTGCAAAAAATAAATAAGTACAGGAATAGCCAGGACGAGGAAAACGCCACTAACTCTATGCATGATGGATAAAACACCACCCAGAGGCAAACGAATTTGCAGCAGGTTGAGAAATACAGGGCGCGGTGTAGTTGGCTTCATTTAGTTTCTCTATCGGTGAACCATGAAATCACAACATTGGACAGTGTTTGACTGCATTTGTTTCCTTTATTATTAGATAGCAAATCTTAGGACATAATCAGCATAACCTAAATCCTGCGTTGAGCGATGGTTGTTGAGTTATTATTTTTAGAAGTGTCTGTAGCGCGGTCTCAATTAAAGCGTAACTGTTACAGATATTGTCTATAATCCTATCACCAAGTTTTAGGCAGTCCAAGAACCATCAACAAACATTTAAAAAAATAAGGTCCGAAAAATGAATACAACAACTCAGACTAAAATTATCCAGCTAGATGACCTGACTTCACTGCATGTCACCGGCAATGATGCGACTAAATTTCTTCACGCTCAATTCACTAATGACCTGGAAAACCTGCCCATCTATAGCTGGCAGTACAGCAGCTACTGTACACCCAAAGGCCGTATTCTCTCTTTCATGACCATCGCACGACTCGATGACCATGAATATCTTTTGATCATGCCGAAGCCTGTCAGTGAAAATATCCTGCCCCGCTTAAGAATGTTTGTCATGCGCGATGATGTCACCATCACGCCGCAGCAAGATTCATCCGTTTTAACCGGCCTGCTAGGCTCAGCAAATGTATTAGCGGCTGCAGGCCTTGATGTAGAAAATGAAACAGGGAAGCTCCTCAACAAAGATAATCACTGCACCTTAACACTGGATGCGGAATCAGGGCGTTACCTCTGTATCAGTGAACAAGATAACCTGAACGCTTCAGCGTTTGCAGCCGCAAGCCGTGACGACTGGACTGTTCTTGATATCCAGGCAGGCATACCCAGCATCCTCAGCGAAACCCAGGAAGCCTTTGTTCCACAGATGGTTAACCTTGACCTGATTGGTGCAGTGAATTTTAAAAAGGGCTGTTACCCGGGACAGGAAATTGTTGCCCGCGTGCATTATCTGGGGAAAATAAAACAGCGTATGTATGTGCTATCTAGCGAGAGCAAAGAAATGGCTAAACCCGCAGACAAAATCTTTA
>DAOVWW010000306.1 GCA_030636465.1 Gammaproteobacteria bacterium | reverse complement strand
TATAAAGGCCTAAATAAGCGTCACCCATGGTTTGCATTTATGGTGGCTATTGTTATGTTTTCCATGGCGGGTATTCCTCCTACGGTTGGATTCTTTGCCAAACTTTCCGTCATACAGGCGTTAGTCGATGTTGATAAATACTGGCTGGCTGTCACTGCTGTGCTGTTTGCAGTCATTGGTGCTTACTACTATCTGCGCGTGGTCAAGACGCTCTATTTCGATAAGCCCGAGTCCAGCGAGCCTATAACCGCTAATGCAGGTCTGAAATTTGTTTTAAGTATCAATGTGGTTGCTTTATTGCTGATCATGCCCTGGATAGGCGTCGTGATGGATATGTGCAGTAAGGCAATAAGTTCTATGGGCTAGCTTCAATCAGCAGAATAAACAGAGGTGATTTTTTGAAAGATTATAAGAAGTTAAAGAGAGCGTTACTGATACCTGTCTTACTTATGGGTATTACCGGTTGTTCCAGTTACGGTGCCGCAAAAATACAATCTCTACCATCCGGAGCCGAAGTCGTTAACCTCGAGGATGACTCACTATTAGGGACTACCCCGGTTATGATTCACTGGAAGAATGACCGAGAGGAATCCAAACTAATTACCGTGCGGTTTCACAAACCTGGCTATGACGACAAAGTCACAGCATTCTGGGTAAATATGCGTCATAGCTCCAGGGCTGATGCAGAAAAGTCTCCACAGGCTGTCAAAGTTGAACTGAAACCCAAAAAATAGAGTTTAATTAATATGAAATATTTATCGTCCATTCTTGTTTTTTCGTTTCTTATTCTTACCACCGCATGCTCAAGCAGTCCTAAGGTATTGCCGCTGAAAATTTATTCTGAGCCTGCCGGGGGTTACGTGGTTTACCGTATTGACAGCACCACAGCTGACGATGAGCCGTGGATATACATTGGTACAACTCCAGTTGAATCCACATTACTGATCGATAAAAATATTGCGAAAAATGCTGGAAAGCTTAGTGTGCGCGTAATGAAAGAAGGTTATTTTGATATCAAAAAAGAATGGGATGCTGAAAAGTTAAAAGAAGAATCCGAGCAAAGAAAGATGCTTTTCTGGAATCCCAGTCTGGTTGAACACCAGCTTAAGTAAAATAAATGCATCTGGATGTTGAAATATCACGCGGGCATGAGTATGATGCCCTCCGTCTGATGCGGGGTGGAGCAGTCTGGCAGCTCGTCGGGCTCATAACCCGAAGGTCGTAGGTTCAAATCCTGCCCCCGCTACCAATATTTATAAAAATAAGGCCCCGCAATGCGGGGTCTTGTTTTTTCAGGCTCCGACTAAGTAAGAGCAGGGTGTTTGAACGAGTAATAGTTATGGTTTGAGGGTGATGGATAGACTGGAAAAAAAACTAAGTGATATGTTTGAACCTGTGATCGAGTCTATGGACTACGAACTGGTATGCGTCGAAATGACAGGCAGCGGCAATGGCACGATACTGCGTGTATACATCGATGCAGAAAAGGGTATCACGGTTAAAGATTGTCAGGCCGTCAGTTACCAGCTCAGTGGCATACTGGAAGTTGAAGATCCATTGCAGAGTCAGTATGCACTGGAGATTTCATCACCCGGACTGGACAGGCCGCTGGTAAAGCCTGAGCACTTTAAGCAGTTTATTGGTGAGTTAGTAAAAATACGTAGTACTGAAGCTGTTCTTGGAAGGAAAAACTTCAAGGGCATACTTGAATCATTTGATGGTGAGTACCTGTGTGTTGCTGTCGATAACGAGGTATATGAAATACCTTTTGAAATTATCGAGAAAGCAAATCTGGTACCGGTATTGGATAGTTAGGGAGGCTAGATATGCAAAATGAAATTCTTATGATGGCTGATGCCGTCTCGCGTGAGAAAGGACTTGGAAAAGAAGTCATCTTCGAGGCAATCGAAGCTGCTCTCGCTGCCGCCACGTGCAAGCTCAACCTCCTGGATATCGCTGCCAGAGTAGAAATTGATAGAGAAACAGGTGAGTACCAGAGTTTTCGTGTATGGGAAATCATTGATGATGACGAGCTGGAAGAAGATAACGGCCTAGAGCATCCCGATAAGCAATTATTATTGAGCAGCACTAAGGAAGACTATCCTGAGCTGGTTGCTGGCGACGTTATTGAAGAAGGCATAGATGCCATCGTATTCGGAAGAATAGCGGCCCAGGCAGCCAAACAGGTCATCATGCAAAAGGTGCGTGAGGCAGAACGTGAGCAGATTGTCAGTGATTTTACTGATCGTCAGGGTGAAATGATTACCGGCATCGTAAAAGGCATGGAACGCGGTGATGCGATTGTTGAAATAAATGGTGTTGAGGCATTATTGCCTAAACGCAATATGATCCCACGCGAAGGTTTACGTAAGGGTGACCGTATCAGAGCGATATTGGAAGAAGTACGTTATGCAAATAGAGGCCCGCAATTATTACTTAGCCGTATCTCGCCTGAGCTGCTGATTAAGCTTTTTGAGCTTGAAGTACCTGAAGTAGGTGAAGGCCTGATAAAAATCCATGGTGCAGCGCGAGACCCAGGTTCGCGTGCAAAAATAGCTGTGCAGTCTATGGATGGCAGGATAGATCCTGTTGGTGCCTGTGTGGGCATGCGTGGTTCTAGAGTACAGAGTGTTTCAAATGAAATTGCCGGTGAGCGTGTCGATATCATTAAATGGTCACCTGAAGTTCCTGAGTTTGTTATTAATGCACTGGCCCCTGCAGAGATACTCTCGATAATGGTTGATGAAGAAAATCACTCCATTGATGTTATTGTTGATGACACTCAGCTGGCACAGGCAATTGGTCGTAGTGGTCAAAATGTACAGCTGGCTTCCAAACTTACTGACTGGATATTGAATGTCATGTCAGAAGGTGACGCCGAAGAAAAAGGCCAGGGTGAAGCACAAAAACTGGTTGAGATGTTCCTATCG
>DAOVWW010000105.1 GCA_030636465.1 Gammaproteobacteria bacterium | reverse complement strand
TACATCCGCTGCAGCAGACAGCAGCCAGCTACCCATAGATTTAAGCTGCGGAGCAAACTGCTTTAGTACTGCTTCAATGTTTACCGATGCCTTGAGCCATATTGCATGTAATGATTCACCAATCATTGGCCAACCGGCAACGGCTTCTGGAGGGGGTGGGATTTTCAGAGTTCCCTGTTTTGCCTCGTCAGCCAGGACAGTTATTCCAGTCGCCATACTATCCGTCAATAAAACCACAGGGACAATAAGTACAGCAAGCAGCATTATTGAAACAAGTATCGCTGCCAGCACAGGACGATTGCCTATTTTTTCACTTAACTGCTGGTAGCTGCCAAAACTTGCTACCGCAATAATTATGCCCCAGATAATCGGATACAGGAATGGCGAAATGATATCGAAACACCAGACCAGTATAACAGCAAGGATACCGACTCTAATCAGGGTATCTATTGTTAACTGGCTAATTCTTTCATCAGTAATAACTGTTTCAGGCTTGTTCATATGTTTTCTCTGTAAATCTTAAAAATAGTTAGATTCGGTATAAGTTACACACTTGGTTATTTCATGCCTAGCTTTTTGATTTCTGCTACAACTTCCTTACTCAACTTAGCTAAAGCCAGGCTCATGTTTTTTGTAATTGCATCATAATCAGTTGAGCTGCCAGACGTAACTATGTTCGATTCATAGACAGTACTCATTTTCCTGGTCGAATGCTTCATTAGCCCCCAGTCAGCATCCAGGCTAATGTTGCCATTTTTATCGCTTTCAAATTTCTTGATTTTCACCAGTAGGTGATATTCGACATTAGCTTCAGGCCAGACATCAGTAATGGCAAATACCGTAGGTATTAAAGACGAAATATTTTTAGCCAGCGTGCTTGCAACAATTTCCTCGAAGGGCTCAGCCCATCGATCAAAACCCGCTAATTCAAGGTGGGTGGGATTAGTTCGGGTCACTATCTCTGATCGATCCAGATAAGCTGCCACCTTAACCGGACCTATGCTTATTATATGTCTGCCGGTAATTCTTTTCTGGCTATCCACATCCATAGATGATATTGGGTTCAGTGTATAAAAACGGGCAGCGGGGGTCTTACCACAGGCGGCTATAGCGAGTAAGAGTACGACTGCAAAACCTAGCTGTATGCTTTTAAAAATATTCATATTATTTACCCTTAATTAAAGCGTCTGGATGTCTTTCCAGGTAATCCATCATCAGGCGCAAAGAACGCGCTGCGGCTGAGAGCTCATTCATGGTTTTTCGTATATCCTGGTAAGCTGCCGAACTTTCATCAAAGCCTCCGACTACACCTTCAGCCGTCTCCAGAGTCTTATTAAGCTGTGCTGAAGCCGTATTCAGGTTTTTCAATGTCTCACGCAAATCACCGGAATTAGCCAGCTTGTTGACACCTGCAAGCACACCATTCAGATTATTGCCGATTTCTTCCAATGGCATGCTCTCAATTTTATTCATCAAGCCTTGCAAGCTGCTTTTTATCGCTGCCATCGACGTAGGTACAGTCGGTAATACAGCAACACCATCTTCATAATATACTTCGGCAATATCTGCATCAGGATACATTTCAAAATCAATCAGTAATTGCCCGGTCAACAGGCTGCCAGACCTTAACTGTGCGCGTAAACCACGACTGACAAGACCCTCTACAGTAGGGAGCACCTTCCCTTCCCTCTGTCCAATTATTGTCAACCGGTCAGGCTCCAATTCAATCAGCACCGGTATTTTAAAGCTGTCATCGCTCAAATCATACTCCAGCTGCATATCGATAACCTTGCCTGCATGAATACCAAGAAATGTTACCGGCGAACCCACTACCAGTCCACGAGCAGACCCTTCTATATACATCATGTAATGTTCTTTTCGACTATAGCTTTTTTCAAAGGCTTTTGTTTCAGTAGCAAATAATTGAAACTCCCTGCCCTCTATTGCAGCTGTCTTTTTTCCCAGACTTTTGGTGTTTCCAAAAGCAATGCCACCTAGCAATATTGAACTGAGTGATTCTGTTTTTATGTTTACCCCATCTGCACCCAGTTCCACATCTATACCACTGACATTCCAGAAACGTGAATTTTCAAGTACGTGTTTATCGTACGGTGCCTTGATAAACACTTCTATCTCCAGACCATCTCCCTTTTCTGTTAGCTGGTAATCAATCACTTCACCTACTTTAAGTTTTCGGTAGAAAATTGACGTTCCTACATCCAACGATGAGAGTGTCGGTGAAGTGAGTACATAACGTGTGCCCGGGACATCAATAACCAGTGGAGGACTTTCCTCCATACCAATAAATTTACGTACTTTTTTACCCGGCTCACCCGGCGTCATACTGATATAAGCACCCGATAAGAGTGTACCCAATCCTGACACCTTGCCTCCTGATAAACGTGCGCGCACTACCCAAAAGCGGGTGTTGTCAGTAAGATAAGGTCTCATCTCCGGATCCAGACTTGCGGTAAGGATGACATTTTCCAGGTCCTTGCCAAACCGTATATCTTCAACTAAACCAATAGTTACATCCTTATATTTAATTTTTGTTTTACCCGCAACCAGTCCATCCGCTGATTGAAAATTTATAGTGACCGTGGGTCCTTTTTCATTCAACGCTTTGACGGACAACCAGACACCCATTGCTAACGCAATCAGTGGAATCAGCCAGATCAAAGATATAGATTTTTTTTCTTTTATAACGGCTGCAGGAATATTCTCATGCAGTGTTTGTTTTTCTTCAGACATGTGTATCCTCAATCATTCATCTCATCCCAGATCAAACGCGGATCAAACATCCGTGCAGCAAATATCGTAACAATAACTACAGCTGCAAAATAAAATGCAGCAGGCCCTGCATCAATATCGGCAATTACACCTAAATTGACCAGCGCTATAAGGATCGTCACAACGTAAATATCAACCATAGACCAGCGCCCGACAAATTCAGTTAAGCGATAAAGCTTTGCGCGATCTCGCATACGCTTATCTGACTTCTGCTGCACTGAAATCAGCAGGTAAACCAGTATAAACAACTTCATCATTGGCACAATAATGCTGGCGACAAATATCACCAGGGCAATTTCCCAACTGCCCGTTTGAATAAACAGCACCACACCACTCATGATGGTATCCGACTGTGAGACCCCAAGACTGCTAACATTTGTTATGGGCAGCACCATGGCTGGAACATAAAATATAAATGCGGCTATAACCAGTGCCCATGTTCTGGCAATACTATTTGTTTTACGACTATGTAGACTGGCACCACAACGCGGGCACTGCAACATCTGGTGATCGTTACCCTTAATCTTACTAAGCAAATCACAGCTGTGGCAACCAACTAGCCCGGCTTGCATGGCGCTGACATTCTCAATGGAACCAGGAAGCCTAGTCATTACCAGGCTGCTCCTTTTTAAACCCAAATCTATTCCACACCAGCTCAGGATCAATAGCAGACGCGCCCGCTGTCAGTACAATAATCAGCCCCATAAATGACCACATGGCAAGGCCGGGTACGATGACGGCCATCTTGGTCAACTTAACCAGTGCAACCAGGATACCGACCATGAACACTTCTATCATATTCCAGTTTTGCATCTCACGTAAGAGACGGAAAGCCTTCGCTGTCGCATACGGCAATCGATTGAACTTGAGCGGGACAAATATATATAACATCAACAATATTTGTGCCAATGGTGCGGCAACACAGGTAAAAATCACTAAGCCGGCCACTTCCCACATTCCCTGCTTATACAGAGCAACTGCTCCAGATAACAAGGTTGCCTGCACACTCTGGCCTGATACTTCAAAGGCCAGAAATGGAAACACATTGGCGCAAATAAAAAGCACCAGACCGGCGATAGACAGTGCAACAGTTCGGTCAATGCTATTCGGAATATTCCGATAGAGCACCGCGCCACAGCGACCACACTGTGCCTTACTTTTTGCAGGCAAGCTTATGCGCTGCTGTAACAGATCACATTCATGGCAGGCTATTAATGACATAGATTTACGGTTTACGGTTTACGGTTTTACCTAACACGTAATTCCTAAGACCTAATACATTACTTTTTAGGTTTTAACTTACTTTCACTCGGTACATATTCATCAAACTTTTTTCGGGCTTTTATGATGTCCAGGTTACGGTCACCATTATTTATCTTCAGCAAGCCATGCAACTTACGAAAGCGTGCATATAGCACACCGTCATTCAACTCTTTACTGATGATACCTTTAGCCCCGACATCAATCTTGTCACTACCTGCAAAGGCATAGGGTATAACTAAAATTTGATCTTTCATGCGCAAATTCACTTTGCCATTCACATCGTCAATGGTCATGGCTTTGCCTAACCAGCCATCTTTACCTTTTTTATTCGCCATCATGGTTACAAAAGGTCGTGAATCCGTCATTTTCAGATCAGCTTCTATATCAAGCTGCACGGGTTTTTTCCATACAGCACGCGCCTTGTTCAGTGACAGTAATATGCCCCAGTTATCATTATTAAAATCTTTTTCATCACCGGTCACTATTACATTACTAATCTCTATAGTTGAACCTGCTATGTCAAAATCCATATTCTGTGGCACGCCGCCTACCAGTTTGATATCAATACTCATATCCGCTTCAAGGGCCTGCTTATCAGCCACGGCATGCATACCGGTTGAAATCAGTTTAACGAACCCATTTGCTGATTCGGGTTTCAGTGAGACATCCACTTTCAACTCTGCCTGTCCATCCACGATCTGCACAGGAGAGTCCGGAGGCAGATACGAATTATAAACTGATAAATCTTTAACCTGGGCTGACGGGATTTGCAGATGTAAATCCACATCTCGACCCTTGCCATCAAACGTTACATTCCTTGCTAAGGCCTGTAACAGGATGTCGGTATCTTCTACGAATGCCTGTTCATCATCTTTACCTTTAAACGAAGCATTTTTCATTTCAATATCAAGGCTGACATCAGGGTTCTCACCGCCCTTCTCAACGGCAAGTCTGAGGTGACCACCACCATTACCCGTCGCCACATAATCCAGCACTTCAACGATCAGCTTTTGTGGTTTGATATTAAACTCAGTCCCCGGAGCCATCCATCCAGAATCGATGACCAGGTCAGCCGATATTTCGCCGGCACCGCGGATAGCCAGGTTGAATTTATTTTTCATTAAAACATTTAACCAGCGCAGGTCAGAGATGACGCCACGGACTTTCAGCTGCTCGTTGTCCGAATCCAGCATAGGCAGAATTTCCCGCCCTTTAATTCCCGCCAGCAACTCACCCAGGCTAGCATTCTTGCTTACGCCTTCTGGCAGTATTAACTTAACCCTGCCTTTTTCAATATCAATAGCAGCGGCCCATGGTTCGACGCTGGCAACCTCTTCACTGCTTAGCCTGGCGTTATCAATGTGGATATAAGTCCCCGCAACATCAATGCCAGTTTCCGCCAACTCAGGCGCATCAATTTTCAGGTTCATATCAAGATCTGCAAAGAACTGGAAATCCTTAACACCGATATCAGCTGCTTTTGAACTCAAGCGAGAAAACCCGGTAAAACCAAACTGTGTTAATTCTGCTTTGGCCTCTAGCTCACCTTCACCACCCAGCAATTTGAGTGACCCGGCTTCTGGTAGAAAGCGTTGGTACAAAGCAAGATCGGGGACCGTTATTGACGGTATATTAATTGCCAGGTAACTGGCTATTTTTTCTTCGTTATCGGCAGCAATAATTTGTGTTCTTCCCCTGCCTGAAAAAGACAGCCCCTCACCGGTCACCAGTACTTCATCGCTCTCGGTGTGTACGCCATCCAGTTTGTTAAATTTGATTTCAAAAGCCAGCACCTCCGGTTCTGCTACACTCACTTCGAGACTAATTTCACCCTCACCCTGAGCCCGGTAGTCAAGTAGGTCCACGGCCAGTTCATTAGCAGTAATAAGAAGTTTATTGCCCGCAGCTAATCTTCTATTGTGATAGCTCAGGTGGCCATCAATGATTCCTCGACCAGAGACTTCCATGCCATGGAAACCTGTAAGATATGCATTCAGAAAATTCAAACTCTCTGTGTCAGTCCTGATATCAGCATCCAG
>DAOVWW010000094.1 GCA_030636465.1 Gammaproteobacteria bacterium | reverse complement strand
GCACCATGATGATAAGACCATCAGATCCGTGTATCAGTACAGACTCAAGCTTGCCTTTGTTATTTTCATCGAGTGCACGTTCGGCCAGTGATAATAATGCTGCTGACATGGCGCTCAGCCTGTCGGAATCGACACCTTCGTTAAGACGAGATGCTACCGGTAGACCATCACGTGTCATGACGGCTGTCGCTTCGATAGTGGGAGATGTCCTGATGAATTCTGACAGGACAATTTTAATTTTCTGCTTATCCATTCGTTCCTGGGGGGGGGAGAGGGGGGGGGGGGTAAAAAAGATGCCCATCAACGATGATGGACATCAATGTTGCTGAGATTTATAAGGATGCTTCCAACTCAGGTAATGCCATTCTCGTTTTAGTTAATGCCATTCCCAGGTTGACGGACTTACGGCAGACAAAGACAACTACGTGATCATTGAAATTCTTACCACGCATGAAGATATGCAGCAGGTTATCACTCATGATCATCATTTCCTGAAAGTAATGGTGGTCGTCTTTAGAACCACGTGCTTTTTTAAATACATTTTCAATGGCAACTACATTAGTTCCCTGCAGCAGGTCTGATGTGGCGGCCGCAAGCATATCCATAACTTCGCTAGGGTGTGAATCAACTGTTTTGATGCCTAGCAGCATTCCAGTGCTCAGATCCACATAACCGGCAGCGACACATTCAGGGATATTTGCGATAGCGTTCTGTAGTTGGTTGTCAAGTGACATAATTTTTCTCCTTCATAGGGGTTGTTGTATTCTGCCCATCTGCATGAACAGGGTTGATAAAGTATTGATAAAAATCGGTGATAAACTCTTCCTGTATCCTGGACTGGATCATCCTTGCGTCTCGGTTACGTACCTGTGTAATGGCCATATCTACAGTAGCTCCTGCTTCAATCAGAAAGCAGGCTAGCAGCGTTCCTGTGCGGCCCAGCCCTGCACGGCAGTGGACCGCGACAGCTCCGCCACCTTCGATGATCGCCTTGATCTCAGATATGGTTTGCAGACTCCCCGCTATTGAAGGGGGCTGCATATCTACAGTAGGCAGGTGACTGTGAGTGAATCCATGACGGTCTATAAGCTCTTGCGGGTAATTGATCTCCTCTTCCAGTGATACAAGGTGTGTAATGCCCACCTTCTTCAACGCCAGCAGATCATGCTCCAGCTCCCTTAACAGGCCTGGTCGTGGCATCGCAGCGATTCTTTTTCGTTCCAGCCAGGTGAAACCACGTGGACCAAATGGAATGATTTTTGTATCAGGTGTAGAGGCTTTAACGGGTTGGTAGCGATCACAGTAATCACTATCCAGATGTTCAGGCGGTGTGTCCGGAGAAGGAACGGAGCAGGATCCTGTTCTGATGAATTCACGGGCAGCCAGTGACTGTGGGTTGTTGAAAAACGCCGCAGCGGTCGATTTCTCCTGAATTTTTCCGCCTGCGAGAAGAACTACCTCATCCGCTAGCTCTTCTGCCTGGGGCTGATTATGCAGAATGACAATCACCGAGCATGATTCTGATATTTTTTGAATCAGTGCAAGAATTAGTTTTACTTCTACCTCTTCCAGGCCATAGGTAGGTTCATCTATCATGATCAATCGTGGTGAGTTGATCACTGCTGCAAGTATTGCAATGATGCGTCGATATGCCACAGAAAGTTCGGTTGCCTGCTGCTCAAGAAGGTCAATAAAGTTATGCAGGCTATAATGGCCAAGCAGTCGAATAACAAGATCGAGTTGCTGCTGTTTATCCAGCTGGCTCCGGTCTGCCAGGTTGGCGATAAGGTTTTCAAAAACACTGGAGACTAGCAGTCCGGGTTTTTGCTCCACCAGTACAGGCCGACCGCACTCTCCTATACGCTCGCCGAGATAAAACACCTCACCGCTGGCAGAAAACAGGCTTGATGAATCGTTTAGCCCTGCCAATGATCTGAGCAATGTTGATTTACCGGTTCCACAGGGTCCCATCAGTACCAGTACACCGTATTCAGCTATATCAAGATCGACACCGTCCAGTATGGTGCGCTTGCCAAAGCTAGCCCTGTAGTTTTTAACCGATAATAGAGTATTCATGTTGAAATACTGATCAGTTAATCAGGGGGTCTAGCCGGTATAGCAGAGTTCGGGCAAGCATCCGAACCATATCTCCGTTACGGGCATCCAGGGTATAAACGGGAATGTTCTCATCATACTTCTTTACATGCTCCCTGTAGGCAGAGAGGTCTGGTGTGGAGCAGAGGTCTGTGCACGTTACACCGACGACAATGCAGTGCGTCTTGATCTTTGAATAGAAAGTAGTGATGTAGTTATCCAGCTGTCCGATAGGGTCTTCTGAATTATTATTGATCAGAATCATTACCCCAAGTGCGCCCAGTCCAACGATGTCCCACATGAAATCAAAACGCCCCTGACCCGGTGTACCATAAAGATGAATAACGGTGTCATCTTCAAGTCTCATCTGCCCATAATCCATGGCAACGGTTGTGTGGCTCTTCATCTTGCCTGTTTCATCCGTTGCCACTTCTTCTGTCTTAAACGGCTCTATATCACTGATCGCTGCAATGGACGTGGTCTTTCCTGAACCCACAGAACCTGCAACGATTATCTTAAACTGGATATCACTCATTACTCAGGCACTCAGCTTTTTCAGCATCATTCCAAAAATACGTGACATCCCGCTTGTAGACTGTTCAGGTGTACTGAAATTCGTGCTGACTTCATTACTGGCCAGAAAACCACACAGGTGACAACTAGTGATAAATGACGCCAGTTCAGAAATTTCCAGATTGAAAAGACTCGCCATGTCTGAGATGCTGCTAGCATTGTCGTACCAGTGACTGGCTACTGCCAGATGCTCGCTACTACTGGGGTACTGTGTAAAGTTTGGCCACGTCTGCAGGCTGAATGACTCATTAATATCAAGATCATGCGGCAGCCCCTGTCCACTAATATAGGGAGTCATACTCCATATCATGTTTTCAATGGAATCCGATAGTTTGGCCGTAGCGATTATGGGCGCTGTCTCGGTCCAGGAAAGGTTCTTATGGGAGATTTCCTTTAGCGGCATGACAGAAAGATGATTGAGAAGTGCCCTGTTGATATTGCTCCAGACTGTCATGCTGGCACCATCTACCAGTAACCACATGTTTTTCCACTGGAATAATGAAATTTCTTTAGTGTTCTGACTCTTTATGAGCTTAGAGAGATAGCCAACAATATAGTTTTTTGCTATGAAGTGCTGATTTTTACGGGTAAAACGTATTACTTTTTTCCTGCTCTCATCCTTGATCTGACCAGCTGCTAAGGATGCAGCTTTGAACGTTCCTGTTTCATCCATCCCCTTATCAGCCTGCTGAGACACGAGGCACAATAACTCGGAAAATTTTACTGGTTTACGAATGAGTAGTTTCTCATCGCCCAGCTCCCTGCCTGATATGAGAATTACCGGGAAATGCTTCCTGTCACGAACCGCCTTCCAGTCATCGCCCCTGTATGAATCTATGTCGAGGATGCCTATATCTGCACTGTCGTCCTCAACAACCCTGCAAGTACCCGCTGCACGGTTATCGATAGCAATTTTATATGCCCTTGAACTACCAGGGTTCTCATTTAAGAGCTGAATGTTAATCATGGCCAAAATTTCCCGTTTAAAAAAAACAGAGCATCCCGCTGATTAGAAAAGAAAAATAACCAACAGCTATCTGTGATTTACATACCGGGCGGGGTTTGGGCCTGGGGTGTGATGCAGCCGCAAATATTCAAGCAGTGCATTAAAATCTATGGTTGTTATGAAATATGCTTCGGGGTTTGAGAAGCGGGATATTTCAAATCGCCCTAAAATCCCGAGTGGATTAGTAGGGATTAATAGGGATTAATACGCGTATTGTAGCTTAGAATGACCGGCTGTCAAGAAATATATACCGTTAATATATTATGTGAGCTCCAGGCAGATGAATTTAACTCATTTTTCCAACAGATGCCTTGATAACAGGATGTTCAGATTGGCCGCTAAGCAATTCGGACTTTTTCCTGTGTGGCTTTTGATTATTATTGCAGCTATTCATTCTTTTTTTGCCTGATTCTAGATGAATTTATAGCTTTTAAGTTGATTTGAGGAATATAGTCACTATAATCCTTTAGAAAGGTCTACTAAAAAAGATCTTGTGCGTGGTAGCATAATATAAAACTTCCACGCTCTGACTAAAGTCATCACAGACTTTTAAAGTTTGGCCTAACCCCCGCCAAATTCGGCCTCACCCCCGCCGTAAAGCATCAAAAAACAATAGAGTAGATTATCGTGCTTTTGCACGCGCTGCAAAATTGCAAAATTTTAATGCCTTCATTGGGATGCCTCGCGGCCGTCAATACTCACCCCAGTGTCGCATGCCAACAGAACTTCGATCTATTGCAAGAGTATTTGTTGCCATGATGAAGCATGTAAATATTTCATAAAAAATGAATTTATGGAGGTGAATATGTCATTAATAAAAATTAACAAGGGAACCTACTATCTTCTGTGTGCGGCATGTGCCGTATTTCTATGCCTGCTGCTTACCGCTAATGCTTATGGGCAGGATACTTATCTTGAGGCCTTAACTAATGCAGCTGGGGAAAGCTATCTTAAACCAGACGAGTCAATCGATGAATTACAAATTAAAAATATAGATGAAGATGAAGTGACTGAATATGAATCACTCCTTTTCAAAATGTCTTCTGAGTATTACCACTCTTTCCTTGACCTGGAAAGAATGCAACAGAAATCAGTTATAAACGCATATATTTCCACTAACAGCATGGATAGCTCAATTGATAAATTACTTGCACTATCTAGTATTCAGTAATAGATAGCTTATTTAGCCTGCAATTTTAATATTGATTTAACAGGTAGATCATAGTTGAAAATAAATGAAACAAGATAAAGAATTAAAAATCCTTCACTCTGAAATTAAAAGCAGGTTTCGCTTCCTTACTCGTATTTCTGTTTGTTTGTACAACGCAGAAACTGATATTGTTAAAACATACCTTTCCAGCTCAGTAAATGACAACCTGGGGAACTACTCACGAAAACTAGCTGAAATACCCACCCTGCTGAACATAGCTGTAAAATGTTCACCCCGTGTTATTAACGATATAGAAAAAGAAACAGGACCAACAGGTCGCTTGAATAAAGTCCTGCAGGGTGGATATAAATCCAGCTATACAATTCCGATGCTAAAAAGTGGTGAGTTTTTTGGTTTTATATTTTTTAATTCAGATTCGAGGAACAGCTTTTCGAACGATATAACTGAATTTCTCAATATTTACGGGCGCCTGATTGCCCATTATATTTCTTGCAAGTTACAGGCAATAAACTCCTTAACTGCCGCAGTGAAAACCATGAAACATGTCTTTGATTACAGGGACTCTGAAACTTCTGAACATCTGAACAGGATGTCACATTATTCATGGCTTATTGCCAGGAAAACTGCCTCAAAATACTCACTTTCAGACGAATGGATTGAACATCTACTATTATTTTCACCATTGCACGATGTTGGAAAAATAGCCATTCCTGACTACATCCTTTTCAAGCCGGGTAAATTAACTACTAATGAATTTAATATCATCAAGACACACGCAACAAAAGGAAGAGAAATTATCGAAAAACTGGTCCACAACTTTAATTTAATTGAACACGCGCATATAAATATGTTGCTTAACATAGTTGAATATCACCATGAATCAGTTGATGGTACTGGGTACCCGGAAGGCCTGTCCTCGAATGAAATCCCTCTCGAAGCCAGGATAGTCGCTGTTGCTGATGTGTTTGACGCATTAACAAGTGATAGGCCGTATAAGATCGCCATGTCAAATGATCAGGCCTTCGAAATACTAAATGAGATGTCGGGGAAGAAGCTGGATAGTCACCTGGTAGAAGCATTCATTGAATGCATTGAAGATGTCGAGACTTACCAGTTCATATGCAGGGCTGTGATGAGTAGCAATGCTATTATGCAAAATAATATGGTATAAAAATAACCATATACTATTAAGCAGAGAGAACAAGAGAGACCTGGAAAGGGACCTGGGTTGCCCTGTTAATGGTTTGACCCTACTAAAAAAGATAGTATTTGACAGATAGATAATTATTATCTAACCTAAACGTATAGGTCGAATAGTTTGTTACCTGAATTTATCAATACAATGTAATTTTCAGGAAGATATAAAATTTAGCCTTTATCCTGCCTAACCCCCGCAGATTCAGTCAGATTGCTTTTATTTGTAATCACACTTGATAAGCCCTGCCCCCGCTTACTAGATTTTCTCTAATCGCCCGCGAGAGGTTTCTCTTGCCGGCGT
>DAOVWW010000113.1 GCA_030636465.1 Gammaproteobacteria bacterium | reverse complement strand
GAAAAAACAGCCCGGCCGATAGCCAGTCCAGCGGCAAATAAAATTGCTAGAGAAAACAATGTTGACCTGTCTATACTGACTGGAACCGGTAAAGATCAGCGAATCACCAAACAGGATGTACTGGAATTAATAGGCCAGCAAACAGCTGCGACAGACAAGCCTGTGACTACAGAAAAAATACCATCACAACAAACGCCCGTACAGATTGTGGATGAAGGCCTGGTGCAGCGCGGGCAACGCCGGGAGCCCATGTCGCGTTTGAGGCAACGCATAGCGCAACGCTTATTACAGGCGCAACAGGATGCAGCCATACTGACCACATTCAATGAAGTAAACATGCAGTCGGTCATCGATGCCCGCAATCATTATCGTGATGAATTTGAAAAACGATACGGTGCACGCCTCGGGTTCATGTCATTTTTCGTCAAGGCCTGCACCCAGGCGCTGCAGAACTATCCCATCACCAATGCATCAATTGATGGCAATGATATTATCTATCATGATTACATTGATATCGGTATAGCGGTAAGCTCACCTCGAGGGCTGGTCGTACCCATTTTAAGAGATGTACAACATTCCAGCTTTGGTGACATAGAAACACAGATTCTTCATCTTGCCCAAAAGGCACGCGATGGGAAACTAAGCCTTGATGATTTGACTGGAGGGACTTTCTCCATAACCAATGGCGGCGTTTTTGGCTCTATGTTATCAACACCTTTATTAAACCCACCTCAAAGTGCCATCCTCGGGATGCATAATATTACCCAACGAGCCGTAGTTGAAGAGGGTGAAATAGTCATACGGCCGATGATGTACCTGGCACTTTCTTATGATCACCGTTTGATAGATGGACGGGATGCCGTGCAATTTCTGGTCAGTGTTAAGCAGGACCTGGAAGACCCATCAAGACTCCTGATTGGTTTGTGAATATGAAAAAACACTACGATGTAATTGTAATTGGTGCCGGCCCTGCCGGTTATGTTGCCGCTATACGCAGCGCCCAGCTTGGCATGAAAACAGCCTGTATCGACAACTGGCTGGATGAGACCGGCAAACCTGCTCTGGGTGGAACCTGCCTCAATGCTGGCTGCATTCCATCCAAGGCATTACTGGAAAGCTCTGAATATTATGCTGATTGCCAGGACTCAGCCGTTCATCCTGGAATCAGTTTTACTAGTATAAAGCTTGATCTGGAAAAGATTCAGCATGATAAAAACCGAATCGTTGGTGAACTCACTGGCGGCATTAATTCTCTATTCAAAGCTAATGGTGTGATCTCTATTACCGGCCAGGCTAGCTTACAGGCAGATAAACACATCCTTGTCTCATCACAGCAAAATGAAAAAACATTTGAGCTGAGTGCGACTAATATTATTATCGCCACCGGCTCACGCCCTATCGATATTGCCGCCGCAACGATGGATCAACATCGTATCCTTGATTCTCAGTCAGCTCTGCAGTTTACTGAAATCCCGGAAAAGCTGGGAATCATCGGTGCTGGTGTTATTGGTCTGGAGATGGGAAGTATCTGGCAGCGTTTTGGCTCTAAAGTCACAATACTCGAAGCCCAGCAGAGTTTTCTGCCTGCTGCTGATGGAGAACTCTCTGCACTTGCACTGGCAGAATACCGGCGCCAGGGCTTAACTATACATACAGGAGCCTGTGTAACTAAAACTGAAAGTCATGATAAAGGGGTTACTGTCGTGTACACAGATTCTGGCGAACCTCAGCGGCTAGAGGTTGACAGGCTGGTGGTCGCCGTCGGTCGGCGGCCAAACACCGAAGGCCTGGTTCCGGCAGAAGTTGGCCTGCTAATTGATGAAGGTGGGTTTATTCATGTGAATGAAAAGCTGATGACAAACCTGCCCGGGATTTACGCAATCGGAGATGTTGTACCCGGCCCAATGTTAGCCCATAAAGGATCTGCCGAAGGCGTAGCCGTTGCCGAACTCATAGCTGGCAAAGCTATGCATATAAATTACAGCACCATCCCGTCAATTATCTACACAGAACCTGAAATAGCCTGGGCAGGCCAGACCGAAGAGCAGCTTAAGCAGGCAGGGATAAAATACCGCAGTGGCAGCTTTCCATTCACCGCATCGGGTAGAGCCCGGGCGATGAGGAAAACCACCGGCATGGTGAAAATTTTAGCGACTGAAAACAATGACGAGATTCTGGGGGTACATATAATTGGCGCCCATGCATCAGAATTAATCGCTGAAGCGGTACTGGCAATGGAATACAAAGCCACCGCTGAAGACCTGGCACTGACTATCCACGGCCACCCGACACTATCAGAAGCCCTGCATGAAGCAGCTCTGGCCGTGAATGGTGCGGCGATTCATATAGTTAACAGGAAAGGGTGAAAAAGTTCCAAGTTCCGAAACTGAAGGAGCCTCTGATAAATTCGTCATTGCGAGGAACAAAGTGACGCGGCAATCTCTAAATTATTGATTATACTATTTGAGATTGCCGCGCTTCGGTGCTCGTGACCGAAGGAAATGCCCGAAGGGTGCAATGACGTGCTTAGTTTACTTAATCAGAGACGCTGAAATATTTACTTCCTTGCTTCCGCTGCCAGAACTGTATTACGCAGCAACATTGCCACAGTCGTTGGCCCTACCCCACCCAGTCTTGGGGTGATCCAGCCTGCTACATCCGCACAGGATTCATCGACATCCGGCATCAGTCTTTTGCCTTGCCAGCTAATACCGCCACTGATTACCGTAGCCCCTGGTTTGATCATCTCTGGCGTTACGATACTCGCCACCCCCGCGGCTGATATCACAATATCAGCACGCCGGGTAAAATATGCGAGGTCTTTGACCCCGGAATGTACCACGGTAACCGCAGCATTCGCGCCTTCCTGTTTAGTTGTCAGCAACAGTGAAAGCGGGCGCCCAAGTGTCGGTCCACGGCCAATGATGACGACTTCCTTACCTGACACTTCTATCCCATAGTGGATCAGGATAGCCTGGATACCTGCCGGGGTGCAGGGTACCGGACCCTCTTCCTGAAGCACCAGTTTACCCAGATTTACCGGATGCAGGCCGTCTGCATCTTTGGCGGGGCTCATACTCATCAGTGCCTCATTGAAATCCAGACCTTTTGGTACTGGGTACTGAATGATGTATCCATCTATTTCATTATTACTATTGAATTCATCGACGGCATCGAGCAGCTCCTGTTGAGAAGTACTGGAAGGCAACTGTAGATGAAATGAACGCAGACCTGCGTGATCACAGGCCTCGTGTTTTTTTCTAACGTAACTTTGGCTGGGGCCATCATCACCCACCAGAATCGTGCCCAGGCCAGGTTGAATATTCTGCTTAGCCAGACGCTCCACGCGGTTGCGAACATCCGCAATCACTGCCTCTGCGACTTCTATGCCACTGAGTAATTTTGCTGTCATTGATATTTTCTCGGTTAGAACTGTGCCGCTGGGCTACAAACGTCGCTTGATCGGCCCTGCCAGCATGATCACTATAGTCGCCCCTACGGCAGCACCGGCATAGAGGAAAAATTCTGGTTGCCCGGCTTCCCCAAAGACGCCCATGAGGATGCCACCTATCAATCCACCGACGATTCCTGCTACAACATCGCAGGCCAGGCCTAATCCGCTACCGCGCAGAATAAGGCCCGCCAGCAGGCCTGAAAACAGCCCGATCACAAGAAACAAAATAAAGTTGATGATATCCATACAGAGCTCCTGTAGGCCACACAAATTGCTATGTTGACTGACATTCTAGAATGCCTGCAGCAAAAAAGACAATTTTAGTATTTTTTATAAGTTAGACAGGAGAATTAAAACGTACTTCTGAACCAAAACACAGGTACTGGAGCTTCAATATATGAAAATATTGACCCAGATCAATGAATACTACCGTATCTATGCAATACCATTAGACTGATAATCCATCACTGCTGACGATCAGCCATGTCCATCACACAAACACTAATCATTGTATTTTTCATCCTACTAGCCACAGCAATTACTTTCGGGCTTTTCCGTGCAATCACCAAAAGTAGTCAGCAAGGTGAGACCTTTTATCAGAAGCTTACTGACCGCATAGGTCAATTACGTATGCATAAGATGCTCCAGGCACTAGGAATAAACGAAAAAGAATATACCCGCAGCAATCAGGTCAATGAAATTGAGATGCATATAAACCGTTGCAGAGATTGTGGGAACACTGAGCAATGTGACGCCGAACTGGAAAGCGGGGAAGTAAAACATGCTGATCAGTACTATCCAACTAACTATGATGTGCTTCGAGCGGCGCATAAAAAATCCGAGTTAAGGAGCCTCTGATTAATTCTGAGCGAAGTAGATTGCGATCTAAAATATACAGATTTGAGGCGGAAAGTACACGTAATAGCTAGCTATTGCGAAGGTTTTCAACGAAAAAGCTGGATATTTTAGGCGAAAGATACGAGTTCATGAATTGATCAGAGACCCCTTAAGCTAATACCCTGCGGTATTTCATAAATATCTCAATAAATTGTAACCGCCTACCAAAATTCCTCCAATTTTCAAGCCATCGATGATGTTATAATCCGCCCTCCAATAATCAGCCAGACTAATATTGTAGTGAAAAAAATTCTGTTTTTTGTATCCCTCCTGGGTAGCGTCTCCCTCGGCAGCGCGTCAGCATTGGCCGCCACCGCTTATATCACTGATCAATTAAAAATAACCTTGCGCAGCGGCGAAAGCACCACTCACAAGGTTATTCGAATGTTGCCCAGCGGCACCTCCGTAAAAGTCCTGGAGCGCAACAGTGATACAAATTACACAAAAGTCCGCCTGTCTGACGGCACCATGGGTTTTGTGCTAAATAGAATGCTGCTGTCAGAAAGACCTGCACGTGAAAGACTTGCCGAAGCCGAACAGCAACTAATTGTTCTACGACAGGAACCAGGAAAACTAAGCAGCCAGCTGGCAAACCTGCAGGAAGAACACGGTGTATTGCAGCAGCAATTTACAGCAATCAAAGATGAGAACGGAAATCTACAACAGGAACTAAGCAGGTTAAGTAAAGTAGCCAGAGACCCTTTGCGTATAGCCCGAGAACGTGATGATGCCGTTGTTAGCAGTCAAAAACTCGCTGATGAACTCGGAATCCTCAAATTAAAAAATCAGAGACTGACAGATAAAACAGAGCAAAACTGGTTTCTAATCGGAGCCGGTGTTGTCATTGCAGGAATCATACTTGGATTGCTGCTGCCACATATGCGCGTCAAAAAGAACAGATCTGAATGGGGTGACTTCTAAAGAATACGTTTTACGTGTTACGTTTTATGATTTACGTAACACGTAAAACTAAAGCCCTTTTAGCCACATTTTGACTCGCCGCAATTCAGGCAGGTCATGCAACCGTCCATTTTTATCACCGCCTTGGTATGGCACTTCTGGCATAGCTGGGCATCTGGTGGAAAACCGCTGATTTCCTCTTCTGCTACTTCATCCTTCACTACGTTCTTACTACCGCCTGTCAAAGAATCGTACTCAGCGCGTTTGGCCTGCAGATGATCACGTACGCAATCATCCAGTTCGTCAGCCTTAATCATACCAATTACTTTCATATGGCATTCAATTGCATCGCCAATTTCTGCTACTAGCGAGGGCATATATTTCCCACCTTTCTTGAAATAGCCGCCGCGTGGGTCAAATACGCTGCGTAATTCTTCAACCAGGAATGTTGCATCGCCACCCTTACGAAATACCGCTGAAATAATTCTTGTCAGTGCGACTATCCACTGAAAATGATCCATATTTTTTGAGTTGATAAAAATCTCAAATGGACGACGACGTTCGTATTCAGTACCGGGATTAAGAATAATATCGTTGATCGTTACATATAAGGCATGCTCGGATAAGGGTGTCTTAATTTTGTAAGTCGAACCGACCAGCATTTCAGG
>DAOVWW010000231.1 GCA_030636465.1 Gammaproteobacteria bacterium | reverse complement strand
TTTCATCAACATTATCTTTGCATCACCCTCAGGGTGACGGCTGGCAGGCTGCGCTCAGCTTACGGCTGGAAAAAATCAATGACAAGACCTGTATGCTGCCGCAACAAAGGCTCGGGCCACTAACGGTTCAGCGAGCATTTTATCCTGAAGGTGAAGTTTGTCATGTCTATGTCCTGCATCCACCTGGTGGCGTAGTCGGCGGGGACCAGTTAAAGCTGGAGGTGGATGTAATTGCGGGTGCTCACGGCTTGATTACAACTCCGGGTGCAAGCAAGTTTTATCGAAGCGCAGGTAAAACTGCCAGCTTTCTACAAAAAATTAATCTTAATGGTGATGCTAGTTTGGAGTATTTCCCATTAGAGAGCATTTACTTTCCGGCTACAGAACTATCTTCAAAAATAATTATCGATCTTGATGCGGAATCAAAATTCGCTGGCTGGGAAATTCATTGTTTTGGTCTGCCTAGCAATAATGAAAGTTTTAACCGTGGCAAGGTGCTGTTGAATACTGAACTGAGAGTTGCTGGCAAGCTAATGCTGCATGACAAACTCAAGGTTGATGCCATCGAGCAGGATCGGGTTTGCGGTCTCCGTGGCAACAGGGTTTATGGCAGTTTTGTGGTTTACAGCCAGGCTCTGGAAAAGTCTTTGATGGAAAGGCTTCAGGCTGTGCAGTTAGATAAAGGACTGACGGGTGTTAGCCTCGTTGCTAGCGGGTTGCTCGTTGTTCGTTATCTGGGTGATTCGACTGAAGATGCCCAGGCTTATTTTAGAAAATTATGGCGCATCATTAGACCTGTTGCGATGGGGCTGGATGTCTGTGAGCCGAGAATATGGAACACCTGATAACGAATAAAAACGCATGAAGAGGATTTAACATGGAACTCACCCCACGTGAAAAAGACAAGCTGTTACTTTTTACGGCAGCGTTGCTGGCAGAACGGCGTAAGGACAGAGGGCTAAAGCTGAATTATCCTGAGGCCGTCGCCTATATTAGTGGTGCAGTCATGGAAGGGGCTCGCGATGGTCAGACGGTTGCTCAACTAATGGATTATGGGCGGACCTTATTAACCACGGCTGATGTGATGGATGGCATTGCTGAGATGATTCATGATGTGCAGGTAGAAGCTACATTTCCTGACGGCACTAAACTGGTAACAGTGCACACGCCGATAATGCCTGTAGAGGGTGCTACAGCAAGTCCAATAAAACCCGGCGAGATTATTGCTGCAGAAGGCGAGCGTGAAATTAATGCTGGTAGGGAGGCGGTTAGTATCAGTGTCGCCAACACTGGTGACCGCCCAATTCAGGTCGGCTCGCATTATCATTTCTTTGAGGTCAACACTGCCCTTGAATTCGAACGCGAAAGCAGCCGCGGTTTTCGACTCGATATCCCTGCTGGAACAGCAGTACGATTTGAGCCCGGACAGACACGAACAGTGGATTTAGTAAGGATGGCTGGAGATGAAAAAATCTATGGTTTCAATGGACTCGTCATGGGCGCAGTGGAGGAATAAAGATGGCTAAAATCAGTAAGCAGGCCTATGCGGAAATGTACGGCCCTACCACCGGTGACCGGGTCAGGCTTGGTGACTCGGATCTCTGGATAGCAGTAGAAAATGATCACACTGTCTACGGTGATGAGGTTAAGTTTGGTGGTGGAAAAGTTATTCGCGATGGCATGGGTCAGAGTCAGAGAGTTTCTGCAGAGGTGGTTGATGTGGTGATCACCAATGCATTAATTGTGGACCATTGGGGCATCGTAAAGGCAGATGTAGGCATTAAGGCAGGATGCATTACTGGCATAGGCAAGGCAGGAAACCCTGATACCCAGGCAGCAGTCAATATCATCATCGGTCCCGGTACCGAAGTAATCGCCGGTGAAGGGCAGATCCTGACTGCCGGCGGTATTGATTCACATATACATTTTATCTGCCCGCAGCAGGTCGATGATGCTCTGATGTCGGGTGTGACCACCATGCTCGGCGGCGGTACCGGCCCGGCAACCGGGACAAATGCCACTACCTGCACACCCGGGCCATGGAATATTCACCGCATGTTACAGGCAGCGGATGAGCTGCCGATGAACCTTGGTTTCCTGGGCAAGGGTAATGCCAGTTTACCTGCAGCACTGGAAGAACAAGTGACCGCCGGGGCCATTGGACTGAAGTTACATGAAGACTGGGGCACAACTCCGGCCTCGATTGATAATTGCCTATCGGTGGCTGAAGACTATGATATACAGGTGGCGATTCACACAGATACTTTGAACGAATCCGGTTTTGTCGAAGACAGCCTGGCAGCAATGAAAGGTCGAACCATCCATACTTACCATACTGAGGGAGCAGGCGGTGGCCATGCACCGGATATCATCAAGGCATGTGGTTTTGAGCATGTGTTGCCATCTTCAACCAACCCAACGAGACCCTATACAGTCAATACCATCGATGAGCACCTCGACATGCTGATGGTCTGTCATCATCTTGATCCTGGCATCGCGGAAGATGTGGCATTTGCTGAATCCCGCATCAGGAGAGAAACTATTGCAGCAGAGGATATCCTGCATGATCTCGGCGCTTTCTCTATGATTGCATCGGATTCACAGGCGATGGGGCGGGTTGGTGAAGTCATTACACGTACCTGGCAGACAGCACATAAAATGCGCGTACAGCGTGGCAGTCTGGCAGGGGATCCACCCGAGTCAGATAATGCGCGTGTTAAACGTTATATTGCCAAGTACACCATCAACCCGGCGATAGCCCATGGAATCAGCCATGAAGTAGGTTCTGTAGAAGTTGGGAAACTGGCTGATCTGGTATTATGGAAACCTGCATTTTTTGGCACCAAACCCGGAGTAATAATTAAAGGCGGGATGATAGTTGCCGCCCCTATGGGGGACCCGAACGCCTCCATTCCTACGCCACAACCCGTGCATTATCGTCATATGTTCGGCGCTCTGGGCGGTGCGCGTCATGCCACCTCGATGACCTTTATGTCACAGGCAGGTATCGATGCGGCCGTTCATGAACAGTTAGACTTAAAGAGTATGATAGGTGCGGTCAAAAATTGCCGGTCAGTGACTAAAAAAGACATGGTGTTGAATGATTATTTGCCGGAGATAATGGTTGATTCACAAACCTACGAAGTGCGGGCTGATGGAGAGCTGCTGACCTGTGAGCCGGCAACAGTTCTACCCATGGCTCAGCGCTATTTTCTATTTTAAATATGCTGCAATTCACACACAAAACCACCGTAGCCGCAGAACTCTCACTGACTCTCAATTATGAGTTAAGACAGAAAAGCCGTCAGCGAGTGAAGCTGGATAATGGTGTAGTAGCAGGCCTGTTTCTTGAAAGAGGTATCATCTTAAGAGACGGTGATTGCCTGTCTACCGACGCCGGTGAAACGGTATTGATTAAGGCGGCAAAAGAGACCGTAAGTACAGTTCATTGTGATAATGCATTATTGTTGTCACGTGCCTGCTACCACCTGGGTAATCGCCATGTAGCACTACAGGTGTCTGAAAAGTTTATTCGTTATCAGCATGACCATGTTCTAGATGAACTATGTCATGGCTTAGGTTTAGAAGTAATCTGTGAAGAGGCAGCGTTTGAGCCAGAATCAGGTGCTTATGGTGACTATGGTCATATGCAGGGCCATGCCCATAGCCATCCCCACAAGTCAGATCATGATCACTGACCTGCCACTGCTGCGCCTGATGCAGCTGATAAGTCCGTCCTTGCCGGTAGGGGCTTTTACCTATTCACAGG
>DAOVWW010000326.1 GCA_030636465.1 Gammaproteobacteria bacterium | reverse complement strand
TGCAGTTTGATGCGCTCTGGGTGATGGACCTGCATGACAACAACTGGCCGGCATCACCACAACCCAATCCCTTTATCCCCTTATCACTGCAGCGCCAGCTCGCCATGCCGCATGCAGATCAGACCCGGGAACTTGCCATTGCCCAGGGCATAACTGAACGATTACTGTCGGCAGCGCCCGATGTCGTCATGAGTTACCCCTTACGTAGAGGTGAAGAGCAGCTCAGGCTCAGCCCCCTGATTCGTGACCTCGCTGAAGGTGATAGTGAGTCCCTGGCACCTATGCTTAATAATAAGGAGCCAACATGGAGCGAGACTATCCAGCAAAGTCGACAGCATGAACGCTTAGCGGATGACCGGGCACCTGCCTTACCGCAGCAACGTGCCTCCGGTGGCAGCGGCATCTTTAAATACCAGAGCCTTTGTCCATTTCGTGCCTTCGCCCAATATCGCTTGTCAGCGACGGCACTGGCAACAGCGCAGGTGGGCCTGGATGCGATGAAGCGTGGGCAATTATTTCATACCGTGCTGGAGCTGTTCTGGCGTGATGTCAGGGATCTCAAAACACTACTGGCTATGAATGAGGAAGCGCTGGGGCAAAAGCTTGATGATGTCATCGCGCAGGCTATTGACGGAATGGCCGAACAGAACCCCGATATATTCAGCCCGCGTTTTAGACAGATAGAATCCTCCCGACTCAAGCAGCTGACGCAGCAATGGCTGGAGATTGAGAAACAACGGACAGACTTCACGGTAGTGGATTTTGAAAAGGAAGTCTGGCACGAGATCAATGGTATTAACGTCCATCTGTGGATAGACCGTATTGATAAACTGGCTGACGGGCGCAAGGTGGTGATCGATTATAAAACAGGTACTGTCAGTCCTTCACAGTGGTTTGGTGAGCGCCCTGAAGAACCGCAATTACCGCTCTACAGCATGGTAGAAAGCGAAGACTCGCAAGTGAGTGCGGTGTTATACGGTCAGTTGAAAGCCGCCGATATGAAGTTCAGCGGTGTCGTCGCAACTGAGGGCCTGATCCCGAATCTGCCGCCTGCCCGAAACCCGCAGCTTAAGGAAGTAACCGAATTATGGCCACAGGTACTCGACGACTGGCAGCAAACGATTGAGCAGCTGGCCGGGGATTTCCGCAGCGGCAAGGCAGATGTCGACCCAAAGAAACCGAGCATCTGCGAGACCAGCTATTGTGAATTATCCGGCCTGTGTCGTATCGACGAAATGATGGCAGAGACAGAGATAGAGATAGAAACGGGGGCAGATGATGAATAAGACGAATAAGTCGAATGATCAACTGCCTGAGGAAACATTACCGGCAGACTGGCAGGCACGGCAGCAGGCACTGGATCCTGAGCGCTCTTTCATCGTTCAGGCACCGGCCGGTTCGGGCAAGACCGGGCTGCTGACACAGCGCTTTTTGCAACTGCTGGCCCGCGTCGAGGCACCGGAAGAAATCATCGCTATCACCTTTACCCGCAAGGCCGCCGGTGAGATGCGTGACCGCATCCTGCAGGCCTTGCATCAGGCGAGTACCGAAGCTGAACCGGAAAGTGCCTATGAACAAAAGACCTGGCAGCTGGCACAGGCAGCACTGGCTAACGATGCGTTGCAACACTGGCAGCTGTTACTCAATCCGGGTCGGCTTCGCATCCAGACTATTGATTCATTCAGTCAATCTCTAACTCGACAGATGCCGCTGTTATCACAATTTGGTGCTATTCCATCTCTGACAGAAGATGCCAGTGATATGTATCACGAGGCGGCGCTAGCCGTGCTTGAGCAGCTGGAAACGAGTCTGCCACTGTCTGAAGATATAGCCCGGTTATTGCAGCACCGCGATAACCGCATGGACGAATTACAGGCGCTGCTGGCTGATATGCTGGCACGACGTGACCAGTGGATACGCCATATCGTCAAACATGTCACCGGCCAGAAAGATTCTATCGTCAGACGCCAGGAAATCGAGCAGGTGCTGCAACGGCTGGTTGAGAAAGCCCTGGTCGATGTAGAGCGGGCCATACCGGCTGACATCAAGGCAGCACTGCCCGCGCTGGCAGCATTTGCTGCAGAACATACCAGTATTGGAAATTCCAGCATCAAGATCTGCGCAGGCATGCAGAGCCTGCCTGCGACGGCATCAACTGAAGTCGACAAATGGTGTGCCATCTCTGATCTGCTGTTAACCGCTGGCAAGTGGAGAAAGCCCGGCGGCATCAATGTAAAACTCGGCTTCCCAACTGAGAAGGCCGCCACGACACCTGAGCAGAAACAGGACTTCAAAGATAAAAAACAGGCCATGAAGGCACTGTTAGAAGAGCAGCAGGATAATGATGTTTTACGCTTAAAGCTGGCGGCATTAAAGAAGTTGCCCGCGGCGACGTATGCCGATGATGAATGGCTATTGATCGAAGCCCTGTTTCAACTACTGGTCAACGCCGTCGGGCAATTACAGCTGGTCTTCGGTCAGCGTGGCGAGGTGGATTTCAGCGAGATGACCATTCGTGCCGACCGTGCGCTGGGGGAAGAGCAGGCACCGACCGATTTATCACTCAGGCTGGACTACCAGATTAAGCATCTGCTGGTGGATGAGTTTCAGGACACTTCACAAAATCAATATACCCTGTTCAGTAAACTTACCGCGGGCTGGATGCCGGGTGATCAGCGTACACTTTTTCTGGTGGGCGACCCGATGCAGTCT
>DAOVWW010000235.1 GCA_030636465.1 Gammaproteobacteria bacterium | reverse complement strand
GTCCGGCTGAACAGCTTATTGTCATCGGTAATAGAGAGCATCGATTCATGATTACCGAACAGCTGCACGAAATCGGCTGGCAGAGCGCAAAGGTAATACTGGAGCCTGTTGGCAGAAATACTGCGCCAGCTGTGGCCATGGCTGCATTTGCCGCTCTCGAAATGTCAGCGGATGCAAGCTTACTTGTATTAGCTGCTGACCACGTCATCAGAGACGAAGAGAAATTCAGAAATACAGTCAGGGATATGCTGCCTTTGTCTGAAGCAGGGAAATTGATCACTTTTGGTATACCTGCCGATCGTCCTGATACAGGTTTTGGTTACATACATTGTGGTGAAAAAGTATCCGAACAGGCATTTAAGGTCGATGCCTTTGTTGAAAAACCAGACCATGAACGTGCTGAAAAATATGTGGCTGCCGGAGATTATTTCTGGAATAGTGGAATGTTTTTATTTCAAGCAAGCACATACCTTGAAGAGCTTGAACGGTGGCAGCCGGAAATACTCGAATGTTGTCGAATTGCCTGGGAAAAAAGAGAAAAACACTTCCATGATTTTCAGGCTCTCGATGAAGTATCATTCGGGCGCTGCCCGGCGATGTCTATAGACTATGCCGTGATGGAACAGACAGAAAATGCTGTTATGGCGCCTCTGGATGCAGGATGGAATGATGTTGGCTCCTGGTCGGCCTTACATCATGAGCTGGGCCGCGATGAAAACGGCAATGCCAGCAAAGGGGATGTGCTGATACAGGATACCCATGACTGCCTGCTTTACGCACATGATAGATTGCTGGTGACATCCGGGATAAAAGATGTTGTTATTGTAGAGACCTCTGATGCAGTACTGGTTGCTGATCGAGCGCAAAGCCATGAGATAGGAGTGTTGGCCAAACAACTGCAGAAAAAAGGGCGAACTGAAGCCAGTCTGCATCGTTGTGCATTTCGACCCTGGGGCAGTTATACCGTACTTGAAAAAAGTGCAGGCCACCAGGTAAAGCGGCTAAGCCTTAAACCGGGTGCCATTCTGTCATTGCAGAGGCATAAACACCGGGCTGAACACTGGGTAGTCGTTAAAGGCCAGGCGAGTGTTGTCCATGGTGAAGAAAAAATGATTCTTAATGAGAATGAATCAACCTTTATCCCGGCGGGTATGATCCATCAGTTGGCTAACCATACTGATGAGGTACTGGAAGTGATAGAAGTACAAACGGGCAGTTATCTGGAAGAAGATGATATAGAACGCCTGGATGACCCATATCACCGCAGTGGCACGTCCGGCTAAATCGGGGAAAATCATACAATTAGTCATGTCAGCATTTACCGAAGAACTTAAGCAGGTCAGAGAAACCGCCGAGCTGATTTATGATGAAGCCACCATGGAGGCTAGTTACAACACTATAGCCGATCAGGTGTCTGAAACCTTATCTGATCGATCACCGTTGCTATTACCCGTTATGCTGGGAGGCTTGTATTTCTGCGGCCAGTTAATGTCACGGCTGGATTTTCCTCTCGAAATAGATTACCTCCACGCCACGCGCTATCGTGACAAATTGCAGGGTGATGAGCTGTATTGGCCAGTGCAGCCATCAAATAAGATAGCGGGAAGGACAGTGCTGTTGATTGATGACATACTTGATCAGGGCATTACC
Organism: Gammaproteobacteria bacterium; assembly: GCA_030636465.1. GTDB lineage: Bacteria > Pseudomonadota > Gammaproteobacteria > BMS3Bbin11 > BMS3Bbin11 > BMS3Bbin11. The sequence continues at coordinate 2,066 of DAOVWW010000235.1, read as the reverse complement.
TTGAGCAGAATTACTGAGCGAGTGAAGCAGGCTGGAGCCATAGAAGTGTTAAGTGCAGTCATGACCTGTAAACTCTGCGACAGAGAGCAAGATTTTGATGTTACTTTCAAAGGCGTAGATGTGCCTGATCGTTATGTTTTTGGTTGTGGTATGGACTACAGGGGATACTGGCGGAATCTGCCTGCAATTTATGCGGTGGCTGAAAGATGACCAATCTCTCAGAGCAATGCAAACAGAGTGAAAATATGACCCGGGAGTTTATATGCTGACAGCAATTATTGGAGGAAGCGGCCTTGAAGAACTGGAAAGTCTGGTTATTACCCATAGAGAAGTGATGCGTACGGAATATGGTGAACCATCAGGGGCATTAACATTTGGCAAAATGAGTGGCATGGATGTAGTTTTTCTTAACCGCCATGGACCTGGGCATACAATCCCTCCGCACAGAGTAAATTATCGTGCTAATTTGTTTGCCTTGAAACAGACAGGCGTTGAGCGAGTTATAGCAATAAATGCAGTCGGTGGTATCGATAATGATTTAGAATCTGTCGGACTGGTTATTCCTGATCAAATTCTTGATTACACCTACACGCGTAAACATACTTTTTATGATAGTGATCATGGCCCGGTGAAACATGTTGATTTCAGTTATCCTTATACGGAAGCTCTACGCCAGAAAATTATTTCTACTGCCGCACAAAATGATATCAGTTTGACCCCTTCTGGCACCGATGCAGCAACACAGGGACCCAGATTTGAGACGGCTGCAGAAATTAACCGCATGGAACGTGATGGCGCAACGGTTGTTGGTATGACGGGTATGCCGGAGGCAATTCTGGCTCGAGAGCTGGAGCTTGATTACGCAGTAATTGCTGTAGTCTCTAATGCTGCGGCAGGCAGGTCAGGAACTGAAATTAGCGTTGATGAGATAATGAAAAATCTAAAAATGGGCATGGACCAGACCCGTATTTTACTCGAGCTGGTTATTCCTCAACTGTAGTTTTCACCGGTGTAACCAGCAATACCATCCCAAATCCAGGATGGTCGTAGTAATTCAATTCTCCGCTTTTTATTCGCCTTTTCTCATGGATACGATAACTTACCGAGCCGAGGTCTGGTTCTTCATCGAGTATGGATGGGCGGTAAGGAGGCGTGTAACGAATATCTGCTTCCAGGGTATATTGGCTATTCAGGTAAAAGTTAATAAAGCCATCGAGCTGGGGGAGTTCCGGTATTATCCTGGTGCTCTGATCATTTAAAATGGCTTTATTCACTGTGGTTTTAGTCTCTGTATTTCGGGCATCCGTTATGTGAGCAATAGTTGTCATAGCAGGTCCGGATACGACTTGCACCCAACGTGTCGATAGCAGTAATTTTCTTTGAGAATTATTGCTTATGCGCTTAACATAATAAGGAAATCGACTCTCCTCGATTTCTTTTACTTTTTCCGTTATTTTCAGCGTTCCCTGCCCGGGTTGGGTTGCCCTGGACATTTTTTTTTCACTGAGCGGTTGTTGAACGTTTGCCCATGATTCATTACCTGAACTGTCCTGATTGGTAAACACGGCAAGTTCTACGAGGTAAGTGCGTGCAGCGAGGGCGGGGGTGGTGAATAATAGTATGTGCCCAGTAGCTAGCAGGCTTAAAAGTAAGCGGGTGGGGATTTTCATATCTTTAGTATTGCCTGATCTGTAATGAACCAATAATAACGGGTATTATATCAGGCCTAAACGTCTCTATTGTATTTAAGGATAAATAAGACATATGGCTATATGTGATATTTTGCAAATGGGAAATCCACTGCTGTATAAGCGGTCTGAAGAAATCATCCATTTTGATACTCCGGAGTTAGATGAGTTGATTGGGAACATGTTCGACACCATGGCTGACAGTGATGGTGCTGGCCTGGCAGCACCGCAAATAGGTGTGTTACAACGTTTGGTCATTTTTTCAGTAGAATCCAATCCGCGATACCCTGATGCAGAATCCGTACCCCGGACGATTTTAATTAATCCTGAAATTGAAGTGCTGGATGATGAAAGAGAGTCTGGCTGGGAAGGCTGTTT
>DAOVWW010000154.1 GCA_030636465.1 Gammaproteobacteria bacterium | reverse complement strand
CCACCTCTTTGGCCAACACCCCGGAGACAACACCTACAATAGCCGGCCAGTTGTTTTCCTGGATACCCATCGGAGCAAACACGGGCACCATCACGCGACTGGCAGCACTAAGGATAGATTTTTCACTGTCCTCATTACCGAATGAGCCATCCGTACCTATAGAGTTCAATAAATTTAGCACCAGCACCATAAGAATGATGACCTGCCCTGCCTCCTTAACAAAAAGCCTGACCCGATCCCAGGCACGTAAAAATATACCCTTCAGAGTTGGCACATGATAAGGAGGTAGCTCCATCATGAAACCACTGCTTTGTCCCGGCAGTAAGCTGTGCTTCATCAGCAAGCCTGTCAAGATAGCGACAGCAATGCCGATCAGGTAAAGCGCAAAGACGATATTCTGGCCGGAATCTGGAAAAAAGGCCGCTGCAAACAAAGCATATACAGGCAGGCGAGCGCCACAGGACATAAACGGGTTCATCAGAATAGTGAGCTTTCGTTCGCGCTCATTCTCCAGTGTCCTGGTCGCCATGATGGCAGGAACATTACAGCCAAAACCAACAATCAAGGGTACAAAGGCCTTGCCGGGCAGACCGATAGTGCGCATCGCATGATCCATGACAAAGGCCGCACGCGCCATATAACCAGAGTCTTCCAGCAGAGACAGGAATAAATACAAAGCGGCAATAATTGGAATAAAGGTCGAAACTATCTGTACGCCACCACCGATTCCATCAGCCAGGATAACCCTTAACCAGTCCGGGGCGCCCAAACTTGATAACAGTTCACCAAAACCGTTCACAAATATTGCATTGGCAGCGCCATCGAAAAAGTCGATGAAGGCACCGCCAACGTTCATGGTGAACAAAAACATCAGGTACATAATAACCAGGAACAGCGGGATGCCCGTCCATTTCCCTAATACCAGCCGATCTATACTATCGCTGAAGTTGCGTGCCACTTTACCCTGGGTACGCATTACTGTCTGTGCCAGTGCGTGGGCATGTCCATAGCGGGTATCAGCTAAAAGAATGTCAACATCTTCACCTGCCCGGTCCGCAATGTGGTGGCGCCAGTAATCGATCTTGTCTGCGGTTTCTGTTTCCAGACCGGCGTCCGTTTCCTCACTTTCTAGTAATTTTAATGTCAACCAGCGACGATTATCATCCGGCAATTCAGGGAACAGCGTTTCCAGGTCACTGACCCCCTGCTCGACAACTTCGTCTAGTGCAAGAGGAAAGCCCCCCTGCTCCAGCCCATCGGCTACTGCGATCATTCGTGCTTTAAGTTCTGTACAGCCCTCACCGCTAGTGGCCACGACCGGAACTACCGGGCAACCAAGCTTTTCTGACAACGAGGCTGTATCGATCTGGATGCCCCGTTTACGTGCCACATCGATCATATTTAACGCCAGCACCACGGGTATTCCCATCTCCAGCAGTTGCACCGTGAGATAGAGATTGCGCTCAAGATTCGATGCATCAACTACGTTGACGATCAGATCGGCATCGCGTGACAACAGGTAGTCACGGGTAACCTCTTCATCCAGGGAGCTTGCATCCAGTGAGTAGATACCGGGCAGATCAAAAATGGAAATATTACGGCCATCGATTTCAAACCGACCTTCCTTACGGTCAACAGTGACACCAGGCCAGTTACCGGTTTTTTGACGTATCCCAGTAAAGGTGTTGAATAACGCTGATTTACCGCAGTTTGGATTACCCGCCAGGGCAAAAGTTAAAGCACCACGCCTTTCAGGTACTACAGCATCTGTTTCACAGCAACCAGCCATTAGTCTATCTTCTCAGCCTGGAGCTTTTCGACTATGCCCTTACCCAGGGCGACACGGTTGCCATTTCTGCCAACAACCACCCCTTGCCCTCTATGATGAAGTATTTCCACTTCCACACCCAGGGTAATACCCAGAGATAGCAATCGCTTCACCAATTTACGATTACCATCAATTGATACAAGGCGAACTGTTTCACCTGTTGGAATCTTACTTAGGGGCTGACTATGCATTCGCTGCTAAACTCTCAAACGAGAATGGTTCTCAATTATATTAGGAATTACAGCAATGGTAAATAATTAAATGCTAACTATTGACATTTAAATCACCTGAAATCGGCAGTTCATTGCTTTATGACGCATCTATTTTATTTCAAAATCTTGTTAAACTAGAAAATAATAGCCTCAAACCCTTGAATTAAATAGCTTTCAAGAGTAATTTCTAATTACCCACTAATTTGATCAGTTAATTTACCTGATGCCTTGATGGCAAAACCGGTAGCTTGGCCTGGATTATGACGAGATCAAATGATAAAGAATAAAATGGCTGGTGCGTGTCATAACATGTCATGCTTTTGTCACGCCTGTCAGCCTGGTTTTCTCATTTCTACTGAAGCGCAGTCATTGCAACATCAGTGCAAAACCTTATATACAGGCTCATTAGCTATAGGGAGATGTCACTAAGCTATAATGGCACATTATTTGCAAGGATTATAAAGGGATTATAAAAATACAATACCCAAGGAGAATACAACGCAGCAAATGAAATACAATACCCAAGGAGAATGCAATGCAGCAAATGTATTTATCATTAATTAAAAATACTAGCCATTTGTTCAAGGCTGCTCTTGTTTTACTTGTTTTTAGTTACCCGGTTATTTCTACTGCCGATGATTATCTGGACTCAATTGAAGCCGAAGCAGATAAAACCACCGTTTTGCAACAAGCCCAGAAAGAACATGAAAAGCTTAAGCGGCTAGCCCCTGCTGCTCCGGCCAAAAGCACTCAAACGAAAACCGCTAAGGCCAAGCCTGCAGCGAAAAAAGTCTCCGCAGGAGATGTTTCGGACAAGACTATCAAACAATTTGAAACAGGCCTTTATAAGGAGTTCCCTGGTAATTATGCCGTCTACTCCAGCCTTTCCCAGACAGACAAAAAAGAAGTTGTTGCTGCTTACCAAAGTGTCGGATATGTCAAAGGACTTATTCGATACGGCCCCTCTTTAACTCTTATCCTTCAACTTGCATCAAAATAACAAGTTTCACACCACTACTTATCCCCTGGAGAACAACATGAGAAAAACAACTATTCAGACACTCTTTGGCCTACTAGCTGCAACTCTGGTGCTGCCCACAGCCTGGGCTGCAGGCGAAGTAAACATCACGCCTAATATGGCGAACGTTGACATCGTTTATCAAGGTAAAAAGATAAGAATCGAACGAAACCAGAATCAGGACAATAAGTTAACCAATTCATTCAGCAAAACATCGCGTAAATGCCCTCCTTTTTGTGTGCAACCCACCATAGTCGCACCCGGTGTAGATACAGTCAGTGAAATCGACGTACTGTACTTCCTGATGACCCGCGTAAAAGACAAAACCGGCATACTCATTGATGCCAGGGTAGAAAGCTTCTATACAAAAGGCACTATCCCAGGCTCCGTCAACATTCCCTTCACTACATTCACCAAGGAAACAACAGACCCTGACCTGGCTGCTGCTCTGAAACAGATTGGTGTAAAAGAGTCTGGTCTCGGTGACTGGGATTTCACCAATGCGAAACCTCTTATCCTGTGGTGTAACGGCCCATGGTGTGGTCAGTCTCCACGTGCGATCAAGGGCCTGCTGGCACTAGGCTATCCTGCTTCGCTACTGCACTACTATCGTGGCGGCATGCAGATGTGGCAAGTGCTTGGCTTAACCACAGTACCTGGAAAGTAACACTTTATCCTATCTGATTAAGTACTCTACCGGTAACGGCCTGACTGTTACCGGTATTTTTTTGGGTGTTTTTCGTGAATGTAGCCCTATACTTAAAATAAAAATATGACGTAAGCAGACAAGACAGGTAAAATTGACCGCTTATACTTTTCAACAGGAGACATTCCATGAGACTAATACTTTTAGGCGCGCCAGGTGCGGGCAAAGGCACAGTTGCCAAACTTTTAACCCAGATTGACGGTTCGGTACAGATTTCTACCGGTGACATACTGCGTGGTGCGGTACGTGACGGCACAGATCTTGGCAAAGAAGCCAAGGGTTATATGAACCGTGGCGAACTGGTACCTGATGCATTGATCATGGGCATCATGGGCGAACGCCTGCTGGAAGATGATTGCAAAAGCGGCTTTCTGCTGGATGGCTTTCCCCGCACTATCCCTCAGGCAGAAGAACTGAAAACCCTGCTGGAAAAACTGAACATCACACTCGACTTTGCTGTCAACCTGAACGTTCCTAAAGACGTTATCCTGGATCGCCTGACAACACGTCGTACCTGCTCTAACTCAGAATGCCAGGCTATCTACAACACCAAGAGCATGCCCAGCAAAGTAGAAGGCGTCTGCGACAAATGTGGCAGCCCGACTATTCAGCGTGATGATGAAACAGAAGAAGCCATCACCAAACGCCTGGAAACCTTCAACGAGCAGACTGCTCCGCTGGTAGATTTCTACGGCAATGAAGGCATGCTGCTGGATATTAACGCGACATCAAGTGATGTAGTGGTTAATACTATTAAAGAGAAGCTTGCTTCGTAACGACTAGTTAACAAGCTTGGGAAAAGGCCTCCAGTTTGGGGGCCTTTTTATTTGTTCTTGTTTTACGGTTTACGGTTTACGGTTTACGGTTTACGGTTTACGGTTTACGGTTTACGGTTTACGGTTTACGTAAAACCTAACACGTAAATCGTAAAACAGTGTTTTGCTTTTAGATTTGAGATTCAATCGGCATCAAACGCATAAAGCTTACAAAAAAGCGCTGTCCGAAAGTCGTATAAGGCTCTGTGGTATAGGTCGTCATTTTACCGTCAATCAGCCCTGTCCAGTTGGTGTGCTCGGTGCCATCCTTAGCAACATCCAGAGAAAGCCTGAACGCCACTCT
>DAOVWW010000322.1 GCA_030636465.1 Gammaproteobacteria bacterium | reverse complement strand
GATGGACGACTTGGGATGCAAGATGAACATTCACGAATTAATAGAGATGTCCGTGTGATTAGTCCGATTGACAAGACCCCGTTAGAGAGAGAATATGAACCTCGGGGGTCATCATAATATGACAAATATGAGCCGTAGTTGCTTAAAGAATAACGGCAAACCAGCATGAAACAGGCACTGGAACTAAAACTTGGCCAGAAACTGGCCATGACACCACAGCTACAACAGGCTATTCGCCTGTTGCAATTATCCGTTATAGACCTCAGATCTGAAATTCAGTCAGCCCTGGACAACAATCCGTTACTGGACACCCTTGATCAGGATGAAAACCTTCCTGAAACTGAAGCACAGGCTTTAGATAAACTGGCCGCCGCTAAGGATGAGTTGATCTCAAACAAAGATACCAATGAGGTGTTTGAGCAGGGTACTGCGGCGGATGAGCTCAAGGAAGACTACCGCTGGGACGATGAAACCTACATTCCACGCACATCTGGCAGTTCCAGTAACAGCAATGATAGCGACTGGAGCGGCATGGAACTTGATAACCGCAATTCCTCGCCTACAACCCTGCATGACCACCTTGAATGGCAGCTGCAAATGCTGTCTCTGTCAGACAATGACCAGCTGATCGCAGAAACAATTATAGAAGCGATAAATGAAAACGGTTATCTGACGCTCTCTATTGAAGACATCACGCAATCCTTCGACGCTGAAAATGATATTGAAAATGATGAAGTGCTGGCCATGCTGCACCAGATACAGAATTTTGACCCTGTTGGTGTTGCCGCGATAGATGTTGCCGACTCACTACAGATTCAGTTGCGGCAGCTGCCTGATGACACCCCTCATCTGGTCACTGCAAAAACAATTGTAGAGAAGCACCTGGATCTGGTAGCGCATAGAGACCTGGCAAAACTTAAACGGGTACTGAAAGGCAAACCGGCGGCTTTAAGCGGAGCAATCAGCCTGATTCAAAGTCTGAACCCACGGCCAGGCAGCATAATCAACCCCTCAGAAACACGTTATATCATTCCTGATTTGACAGTAAAAAAAGTTAACGATAAATGGATCGCACGCCTGAACGAAGAAGCACTGCCTAAACTGGAGGTCAACCGTTACTATCAGAGTCTCATCCGGCGAGGCGATAACAGCACCGATAATCGCTACCTGAAAGAGAATCTGCAGGAAGCCCGCTGGTATATAAAAAGCCTGCAAAATAGGCATGACACATTAATGAATGTTGCCAGGGAAATCATCAAACGTCAGCAGGCATTTTTTGAAGAAGGCGATGAAGCCATGAAACCTATGGTTTTGCATGATATTGCTGATGCCCTGGACTTACATGAATCCACCATTTCGCGTGTTACTACAAATAAATACATGCAAACACCGGCGGGTGTTTTTGAACTAAAATATTTTTTTTCCAGCCATGTCAGTACCACAGATGGCGGAACCTGTTCGGCTACGGCGATTCGCTGCCAGATAAAAAAACTGGTCAGTGATGAACCGGTCGACAAACCCATAAGTGACAATCGCATTGCTGAATTGCTTTCACAACAAGGCATATGCGTTGCCCGGCGTACGGTCGCCAAATACCGGGAGTTAATGAGTATCCCCCCTTCCAACATGCGTAAATCGCTAACACTCTGACGGAGTTTTTCACTATGCAATTAAATATCACAGGTCAGCACATAGAAGTCACCGAATCCCTTCATGATTATGTCACCGAAAAACTGGAACGTGTTCATCGTCATTTCGATCATGTCACCACGACCCATGTTGTCTTATCGGTAGAAAAAACCCGGCAAATTGCAGAAGCAACAATAAATGCCAGCGGTACGACTATTCATGCCAACGCTGAAGACAGTGATATGTATGCCGCAATTGATGCCCTCTCCAGTAAACTGGATCGACAGGTCATCAAACATAAAGAAAAGATAAAGGACCATCGTAGAAATACGATTGCGCAATAGTTAATTGTTATGGTCACCAGCCACGCCAGTATCCATCATCCCTCCTCATCAGAGGCATCACATCGTGAGATGTCTCTAATTGGAGAAATCCTCGATCGAGGAGGGATAATTACCGGCCATCAGACTACCAGTAAAAAAAGGCTGCTTGAACAAATCGCAGACCTGTTTGCCGAGCAATTGCCGGCTATTAACGCCGGCAAGATATTCACTACCCTGATTGAACGCGAGAACCTGGGCAGTACAGGTATCGGCAACGGTATCGCCTTGCCACATGGCCGAATAGCAGGACTGGATAAGGTCGTCGGATTTTTTTTACGCTTGCAGACAGCTCTGGATTTTGATGCCATCGATCACCTGCCGGTGAACATGGTTTTTGCTATTCTGGTGCCAGAAGATGCAACAGAAGAGCATCTGAAACTACTGGCCAGTCTGGCCAGACTATTTCGTGATGAAGATACCAGACAGTTATTATTGGAGACAACTGACTCTTCAGTCATTCGAAACATCTTCAATACCTCCACAGATATTAACCACCAGAATTAACAGAGGTTCCGCTAATATGCCTCAAAGTACAGCATTGACAGCTGCTAATGTCATTGAATCGCATAGTAACCGGCTACAACTACAATGGTTAGCGGGTGAAAACGGAAGTGATAGCAGCCTCGAGGCACCTGATGCCCGCTGGTCAGGCATGGCACTGGTTGGCTATCTCAATACGGTACATGCCAACCGTGTACAGATAATTGGCCCGGAAGAACTTGATTACCTGAATCAACTGGATAAACAGCATCGTGTAAGCACCATCTC
>DAOVWW010000239.1 GCA_030636465.1 Gammaproteobacteria bacterium | reverse complement strand
TGTCCAGCCGCTTTCCGGATCGAATACATGAATCGCCTCGCTATCCGGATCCTTGGCTGATAACAGCAGCCAGCCCTTGCCGACAAGTTCTTGAATCGGTGGCTGACGTTTGTAGATTTCAGTCAGGATTTCAGTTTTTGCCTCGACCATCACTTGCAGACGCATGGCTTCGTGGATTTCTATCATCTGCCGGGGCAACCCTGTACGCAGGTCGGAGCTGGCACCTTCCATGACACCAAGGAATCCAGTCATATTGTGCGTGATCTTGCTGCCACAGCCGTAACGGTCATTGTTAACCGTTGAGAAGTAATATTCGAGACTGATACCCGCCCCAACTGGCCCGGCTGCCAGCAGGATGGCTTCGGCAATTTTGCCTTCAGGGTCAGACGTTGGATCATAGGAGATGAGAAATACACGCCTGTCGAAAAAAGCTCCCTGAGTATTGCTGCGGCGCCCGATAAAAGCTGCGGCATTGGTAGCATGACCCAGCTCCGGGCGAGCCTGGGAGAAATCGGTAGAGCGTCCAATAACATGCTGTAATGCTGACTTCAGTGATGGTTTTTTTGGTGCAGAAGCTAATCTGCGACAACGTTCGTGCGCGGAACGCTGAATAGTCTGATCGAGTTCTACACGCAGTTTATCAAGGGCGTTTTTAAATGAGCGGGGTACCGCATCAAGATCGAATAACTCTATCTCATCGTCACAGGTATTGTGTGAGGCTCCGATGAACCAGCTGTCATCCGGTATTATGATGCCTGAATCTTTGAGGCCTGCACGAACTTCCTGTCGATTCGCCAGTGAAGCAAACAGCCGCCCATTCGGTCCACTGTTGCGACCGCTGCAGGCGCCGCAATCGTAAGCGGCACGATGCGGATTGTTCAAGCTGCTGGAGCCGTGCCCGGTGATGACGATCAATGGCGCAAAACCATCTGTCAGACCGATAGTGCGCAGAAAAGCAGCGACTCGTTCAACTTGTTCTGCTGTGGTGTAACCTAGCCGCGGGTGCTCAGGAGGGGCGTCTGCACTATCATCTGCAGCAGGGGTGATCATCGATGTCGGCACGACGGGATCAAAGCTTTCATGTATTCGTGCTGCTATCTTGCCACTGTAATATGGGAACAGGGTCTTCGCTGTAAGGCTCAGTAAAGCCATTGGTGCTGACAGCATCAAGGTAAGTGTAGACGTCAATAAATTACGTCGTATTTCGTGGTGCAGAAGATTTTCGATACTTGTTTTTAGCTGATAACGCTGCTTGTGTTTGACCAGCAGTTGAGCAGAATCTTTGCTAGCGGTTTCCTGTATCTCATGGCTGGGTGTCACCACTACCGGACAAAGCTTGGTAACCTTGTCATCATCCAGGCCGTGCCAGTTAATCGACAGGTTAAAGAAAGCGGCAGCACCAAAGGTTTCGATACGTGGATTAATCTCCTCGAGGTGACGGCGGAAAGACTCCTCGCGATCATCCATACAGAAAACGAGCTGTGCTTCTGGACGGTTATCGCGCTGATCGCGTTGCTGCCAAGCTCCTCGCCCATGATTTGCAGTAATGGCATTGAACAACTGCTCACGGTAATGCCGCTCATAGGCACGCAGCCAGATAAAGCCGGCGGACTCATCATCGAGAATATTCAGGCAATCCAGCAGCTTTTGTGCCCTTTCCCGGCTCAGTTGACGGATATCTTCAGCGCACAAACCCAGATGTTGAGACAGCGTGAACAGGCGCCAGCCATCAGTGTAGGCATGGCGGGATGATCGATTGATACCCCAGGTCCAGATTATTTGAGCCAGTGTCTGCCATTCAGATGGCTGTTGATCAATCTGGGAATTTGCCGTCACGTTTGCCAGGCGATGGGCACGATTCACCAGGTACTCGGGAAGAAATTGTTCATACAGGTTATAACGCACCTGGAATTCAGCTGGATTTCGCCTAAAATACCAACGCAGCATATCCAGGGTCGGTTCTATGCGCCAAAAATGTGTCGTCAGGCGTTGGGAAAACAGGCGTTCCATGATCAGACGCACGGCCAGGTAATCCATCATATCAAAGGGTTGCTGTTCGCCTTCATATTCCGGGTTCTGATCTCGCCATAAAAACATGCCAGACCATCCAGGTAATTCCAGCGCTAACAATTCGAGATATTTGACCCAGCGTTCACGTGGTAGCCCGAGGCGCTTAAGCTCTACTATTACTGTTCCCAGTGCATCATCAGGCAGTGACTCGAGGTGAGAATGCCAGCCGCCCATGCCCTCCAGCAGCCAGCCCAGATCAACAGCCGCATTACGACGCCAGACGCTATAGAAACCCTCATTGCGATCAGGGTGATGCCAGGATGCCATACCCTGATCAAGATAGTTTGACAGCTGGCGTACCAGGCTAGTGCGCATTTCAGCAATGATGTTTTTACCGCTTACGCAGTGGATAAACCCACCCAGGGTAAGGTCTTTACCGACACGGTCGAGCAGATGCTGTAACTGTTCAACACCTTCCTGTTGCATACGGCCCTGTGAGATTGTTTGCTGCCCATCTGAGGTTTCATCATTTGTCAGGCGATCAAAAAGTTGTTCGGCCTGCTCCGGAGACATATCTACCATGTCCTCAGGGTGCTGTAGCGAGTTACTCAGCCCCAGGACATCCAGACAGGCTTGCCATAAAGAGCTAACCGCAGACTGCTCATCAGTAATGCCATGCTTAGCTGCCCGTGTTAGCAGTTGTTCGGACATTTCCCGACCTACATCTGGCTGAAACTCATCCAGGGCCGAGTTTTCCTCTGTCTGCCATCTCAATTGACACGCCGTTATCGGTGTTATGTTTTTGACCATTCCTGTGAGCAAAACATTCTTCAGATAAACCTGATAGTCATCAGCATCGAGTAATATTTGCTCGCCATTAAATTGTTTTTCCTGAGCAAGGATCGTCAGTAGATCCTCATCTGTAATGCGGCCGCTATTATAGAACTCTCGGAACTGATCGGCTGTAAGATAGCCATAGTTACCACTGGTCTTATAGGCTGTTTTCAGGGCCAGAGAAAACTCCAGATGCTGATAACCATGCAGAGTATTATGATGCACGAAATCCTTGATTGGTGCCTGACCGGGCAGAACATGATCGAAGTGCGCAACTGCATCGATCAGGTGCTGGCGAATATCACGTATGGTATTTGCCTGTGCAGTAGTGGTCATGGCAGGACCGCCAGTGTATGACTCAGCTGGGTTATAGATGAGCTCATTAATGTTGTTATGCTCGCGGGATAGAAGCCAATAACCAGCAACCCACCTATCAGCGTTGAAGCGGCTAACAATTCCGAGGTATTTAGATCCTCTATATCACGCATTTCGCTGCGTATAGGCCCGGTGAACAGACGAGCAATGGTACGGATGGCATAAGCGGCACTGATGAGCATACCGAGGCTTAGTACCAGTACCAGCCAGCCCCATACCTGGAAGCCACCTATAATGGCGTGGAGTTCTGCGATGAACGTTGCGGTACCGGGCATGCCTACGGCGCCCATGAAGGCAAGCACGGTAAAAAAGGCGAAGCGTGGAGTGATACGTACTAACGAGCTGTAATGGTTGATATCCCGGGTATGAGTACGTTCATAGAGCAACCCAATAAGCAGGAACATCGCTCCCGCAACCAGGCCATGAGCGACCATCTGCACCAGTGCACCGGTCAATCCTGCCTGATTCATGGTGGCAATACCCA
>DAOVWW010000029.1 GCA_030636465.1 Gammaproteobacteria bacterium | reverse complement strand
TTGGTGCTTGAGAAACCCTATGAATTGAATGCAATGCTTAGCAAAATATATGATCTTCTAAAATAATAGGGGCAGGCCATAATTAAAATGCGTGATTCATAGTCAACATTTCAATGCAATATATCTCAATGAACAGAGAAATACAGAAAATATTGAAATGAGTCTACATCCATGAAAAATGTAAAAACTGATTTCAACCCAATATAACGGACAATTCTGAGCTTTTCTTGGACTTCGTTTGAAAAAGGGCAGTTACACAAAAGCATTTACAGGCTCTTTTTGTAAAACCCTCTCACTCAAGAGATACTAAATAATTTGATTCACCCTGATGAGTATCAAGTAAGACCTGCGGCTGTAATCTAGATTCCAGCAACTTTTGTTTGAGCTTACCCATGTCAAATTCACATGAACTATTTAGCTTCTCCAGAATTTCAGCAGGAATGACATTCTCCAGATCCAGTGCAGCCAAAGCAGGCATTGAAATAGAGATGGGTTCTCTCCTATCCTGGTATTCAATATATACTTTCAGATATTTAGCTTGTGGTGAAAAATCCAATTTTCCTTTCATCAGTTCAGCTGGAAAAGGTTCAGGCTGAAATTCGCTGGCTGCAACAAATTCCTGTGGGTTGATGGTTTTTAAAAGTAAGGGCCACCAGGGCAGGCTCGCATCTAATATGGAAAGCTGTCTGGTCAGTCCTTGAAATGCACGCATGATAAGAAAGATATCTGCCGGACCTGCTGAGCGAAACCACCATTTCTTTTCACCCAGAAGGTTTTCTATCGTATGCTTAATTTCCCATTTATCTGTTTCGAATGGTTCATCCACAAGAAAAGGCTTAAACAGCACCTGCGCCAACAGGTTTAACTCTTCAACTATATAGGACAACTTTCTAGCGTCAAACCCCATAGCAACGAAGCAGGAAGATACCAACTCGACATTTCCATCACGGAGTTCCAAAATCAACTTTAGCATAGCCAATCGTGCTTTTTCGGGTATCGTGATGGTACAACCATAATCCAGTAAAACAACTTCTGCCTTTTGCTTAGTTCGACGATAGAAAATGTTACCTTTATGGGGATCACCGTGAAGCTCTCCGGTTTGAAACAAACTTTGAAACAAGGTTTGCATCAAAACACGGGCAATATGCATCCTGTCTAAAGCAGGCCATTCCTTCACATCATCGAGTAATACGCCCTCTTCCCAGGATTGAACCAATACACGGCTCGAGCAATATTCTGAATAGACCCTGGGTACAACCAGTCCTTCAACATGCAGAACCCGCTTCATTTTTTCTTGTCTTTTTGCTTCCGAGGAATAATCAAGTTCGCGGCCCATGTTAGTTGATAGCGCCAGTCGATAAGCGTCCAGATCAATAGCCCATTTCTTTACTGGCCCCAGGCCTGGCATCAGACCTGCAAGTTTTAATTCAGAGTTCACTACAGCAGCTATTGAGGGGTACTGTATTTTTACAGCGACCCGCTCACCGTTAAGCAGGCAGGCACGATGAACCTGGCCTAGTGATGCCGCGTTAGATGATTCTTCAATTGAGGAAAATACCTTTTCTACTGATTGCTGTAACCCGTCTTCCAGAACCGGTAGCATTTCAGACAGAGGGCGAGCGCAACCTGTTGTCAGTAAAGAATCATATTCTTTAGCTCCGCCTGAGTCTGCAATTATTTGGCCAAGCTTCATCGATATACCACCAACCTCGGCAAGGCTGTCGGCTATAGCTTGTCTTGCCAGAGATTTATCTCGCTCGCGATGTAGTATCCTTAGATAGACGAGTCTGAGGCCAACAGTAAGCAGATGCATATGATGTTTAATGTTAACCCACATCATAAAATATCTTATTTAATCCATAAGCCTGCATTGTCTCCCGGAGTAATTCATGCCTGAAGTCCGGAGCCGTTTTGAACATGGCGCGGCAAGCATGTTCAAGTGTGACACTAGTCAGTCCATCAATAATTGCATCAGCTTCTGCCACCCGGGTAATTCTACTACGCGCACTGGCTCTAAATGTGATCGGTATAGAGAGGAGAAGTTTTCGTGTCATTTCATCGGCATCAATATCCCACTTCAACTCATTCGGTAAGCTCGGTAGAATATCAAGTTCATCTTCATCATATTCACGATAAAGCAAAACATTAATCCCGTGAGGACCGGTCATTTTCATTTCCCGGCGAGTTTCACTGACCCACTGAGGCAACGGTTTACAATAGAAATTCTCTTGCTCAAATACTTTGGCAGAAAGATCTAAATCCTGGCTCGAAAGCGCGAGGTAGAGAAAATTGCTAGTATCCTGTTGACCAGAATTCAGAACAATTGAGATTGCACCATTGGTCAGCTCCAGACAATCACCAGCAGTTTCTGACAGTATGAATCCAAATTGCTTGATAAGTAGTTCCCGTGCACTGTCAACATCCTCAACCGTATGGATAACTGCAGTTACATAGTCCACAGGTCAGGCAGCCTTATGCATTAATTCCATTCTCGCAACAGGGTTAGCTTCAATCCAGAAACAGCTTTTTTCCATATTCCATTGCCTGTCACCGAAATAGTCTATATAGGAGGATGTCCAGTGATCCCAGTGACGTTCTGGAATATCTGCCCAATCCCAGGAGGCCATAGATAACAGCTTAAACAGCGTCTCACCTGTGCTGCCTGCAATGGCATTAGAAATGTCTTCCCACAGCGGCTCTCTAACATCATTACGATAGGGGTCAACAAAAACTCTTGAACGGCTATATCCCTGACTAACACCATTAATAACTTCAGCTTCCAGGATGATGTCAATACGATCCCGATAGCGCTTGTTATTGATACGGCCAAAACTCAGCGTAGCCCCCTCAAAGTGTTTATTGCCATCTGAATATTCATGACAGAACAAAAAACTCATTAACTCATTAGTATCACTTAATAGCCCTTCAGAAAACACACGTACCTCTTCAGGCGCTCCTGAAAACATTTCCGACAGGAACCGTTGGCTATTCAGGTAAAGCAGCTCATCATTCCTATGATCGAGTTTAAAGCTTTGAAAATTGGTCAAATTATGCTTATTCCAGGGCCTGGACCAACCGTATTTTTTTGACTGACGATAGGCTTCCATCATATTCATCAACTTTCTCAATATTTTGGCAGGCCGTTTTTTGCGTGATATAGTTTTTGCTATCTCTCGGTAGTCTTGTTCATGCTCTATTTTTATTTCATCGGATTCTTTTGTCATGATTCATTCTCCTTGCACCATGTTATTGCTATTGCCGAAACAATCGGGACAGAATGTCTCACCGGTACGCAGATGATAGTGCACCTCTGTGCCAGTTACGATTTCTGAACTGCAGGCATCGCATAGACTATCTACAGACAGTTCGATAGTTCCATAGCCACCTGCGGGTGCTTCCTCACCACCTATCATACGTCCACGTGCCCTATCTTTTACGATATCTGGGCGGTAGCGGCTTTCAATGCGCATCCACTTATCAATAATATCTCCGGGTAACTTATGCTTAAGCATAAATGATTTCAACAATGCCTCCCGGTGGATGAATATTTCGTTACTGATAACCATCCAGTGATGTGCATTTCTGGGGCGGTCTCCAAAAAAAACTTTCTCACCGGAAAACAGACGTTTATAAAAGGAATACACTTTTTCCTTCGAGCGCTGCTTGGTTGAATTATGAAAGTAAGGAGACAATATGGCATCTTCATAAACTGCGTCATAAAAGTCATCTAGTATTCTTGTAAGCTTTACGCCATCTTCTAGCGCTGACCAGATATCCGGTGCTGGTGGGGGATAAGGTGCCTCGTCCTGGTGAATATTATGTTGATCAGTATCATCAATAACATTTTCAGTGCTGTCAATTTCCAGCACTGAAAATGGATCAGATAAAATATGTTCTTCTTTTACACCCAGCTCTTGTACCATATTCGCTGTATTACTGACCATCTCTGGGTTACCCGCAAGATGAACCCAGAAATTGTGTAAATCATCATGATCTAATCGAATTGCATTCTGCACAGTACCATTATCCTGCAGGCAGGGCTTATAATAAAAATGAGAAAACTCATCAGCAAGCCTGCACAAGACCTTATCTGCATACAGATCTGCCTGGTCCCTGGCACCATGATACAGATAGATATCGCCGCTATGACCTGAATGCAATGCATCCCTTGCGATTCCAATCAACGGGGCCAAACCTGTTCCTGTAGCAACAAGCATTATAGGCTCATGCTTTTCTGCTCGGTAATAGCTCTCTCCTGCTGGCCTGATTAACTCAATCTCATCCCCAGGTTGAACATCATCAACAAGCCAACGGCTCATCAAGCCCTGAGGGTGTCTACGAACATGCAATTCTAGATAATAGTCCTGGTGCGGCACACTGGCCAGAGAATAACTGCGTAAATCACCTTTCTCGTTCTTAATATTGATGAACTGTCCTGCATGATAATAAAGCGACACTGAAGGTTCTATCAAGAAACTGCAAACATCTTGCGCTAGCATTTTTTTTTCATGAACAACGGCATAACAGGCAAGGTCAGCATTTCGTGGTACTGCAATGCTAAGGTCGTTTTCCGGGCGACATTGACAGGGTAAAAAATATCCCTTTCTCTGCAAATGCGCAGATATACCAACTTTAGATGATTCCGGTACCTCGCCTTCCGTAGTCCGCATCATACAGACACGACAGCTTCCACTGCGGCAGGAGAAGGGAATTTCTTTACCCTGTCGAATTAATGCATCCAGTAACAGTTCGTCCGGTAGACAAGTGTAGATACTTTTATCAAATGTTATTTTTTTCATTTCCACATATGCTTCTATACAATTTTAGCGATCATAGCTGCTGATTTTCTAGCTTCAACCAATAGCATTCCTAAACGTGCGTTCTGCTCAGACATCACAGATAATACGGCGTTATCACCAACCTTGAGCATCACCACGAACCCTTCAGCACATTCAATTAACACCTGCTTTAAATCACCTTGCTTAAGATCTTTTGCTGCACGGTCACCAAGAGACAATAAAGAGGCAGACATTGCACTCAATCGGTCTACATTAACGTCCTTATGCAACTTTGACGCGATGGGCACCCCATCTCGGGTCATTACAGCCGCAGCATGAATAGAACTTGAGAGACTTATAAAGCTAGTCAGAACTTTGTTGACTCTATCCTGTTTCTCAGACATTAATTACCCTCACGCTGAAGTCGTTAGTTTGGAAATATTTTTCAACTGTAAATCGGCAATCGCCGCTGCTTCCAGCTTTATAAGCTCGGAACGTGCGTTGACCAGAAATGAAATCGTATTGACGCGATTTTGAAAAAGAAAGGCAAGAATATGATTATTATTTCTGCGGCATCGAATAAATACATGCACGAGATCATCGTTCATAATGACCATTTCCTGAATGTAATGTGATGTATCATCCATGACCCCCCGGGCTGATTTAAAAATATCTTCAATCAACAATACATTGGAACCCTGGAAAAGGTCTTCGGCAACACCGACAAACCTTTCCAGGACGTGTTCAGAATCATCTTCCATCGTCAACATGCATAGTAACTGGCTATTATTCAGATCAATGTAGGCCCCAGCAACGCAAGCTGGCATTCTCCGAATAGCCCTGTACATTTCAACTCTTAAAGACATTTTTTCTCCTGTATTGTTCTGGAAGAATGCATCAATTACAGTGCGGCTTCGAGTTTTGGTGCCTCAATCCGTGCCTTGGTTAGTGCCATACCAATGTTTACTGATTTTCTGCATATAAAAGCTATTATATGATCCTCATAGGTTTTACCGCGCATAAATACATGTAACAGGTTATCACTCATAATCATCATTTCCTGGAAATAATGAGCATCGCTGTCCTTAGACCCTCGTGCTTTCTTAAAAATGTCCTCGATGGCGATAACATTAGGCCCCTGGAATAAATCTGCTGTCGCTGCAGCCAGAATATCTATCACTTCTGCAGGATGTGAATCTACTGTTTTTGATCCCAATAACATACCCGAGCCTACATCTACGTAGCCTGCTGCCATACATTCAGGGACATTCTTTATTGCTTCATTTAATTGTGCGTCTAATGACATTTCCTTCTCTCCTTCTTACATATAATTAAGTCTATTATAGACTCTGTATTAATCAGCTTGCCTGTTTGAGGTAGCCGAAAAAATTAGTGATAAAAACTTCCTGTTCGTTTGATTGAATCATGCGCGGTTCCACATTTCGAACTTTTTGAATTGCCTGTTCTGGTGTTAAGCCTGTGTAAACGAAGTAAACTGCTATTATCGTACCTGTTCTACCTAAGCCGGCTTTACAGTGCACCGCAATGCGTTTGCCTGCTTTTAACCACCCATTTATTTCTTCAGCAAGCTTTCTGGCTTCTTCAACGCTCGGCACCTGCATATCTTCAATAGGTAAATGTCTTATTCTGATGCCTCTCTCACGGGCATCCTGTTCTGGAACTGTTTTTTCCATTTCCAGACAGACCAGCCAGTCTATTTTCACCTTGGCCAGTGATTTTAAATCCAGCTCCAAGTCACTTAACAAACCAGGTCTAGGTGTAGCTGCCAGACTATTACGTGTAATCCAACGAAATCCTCGAGGACCAAATGGAATTTTTATTGGTGTGGCTGAAACCTCGGGAATAACAGAATTGTAGCGATCCAGGAAACCTTCATCCAATTCTTCAGGCTTGGCATCAAGTGCTGGTGTAGCACAGGTACCACTCCCCATAAATTCCTGACCTGCCACCGAACATGGAGCTGTCAACAACTGCTCTGTGCTACCATCTTCCTGCATTATGCCTCCTGCCAGAAGAAAGGCACGCCCACCCAACTTCTTTGCCTGTTGCTGGTTGTGTTGCACCAACATTACCGCACGTTTTTCCCCTATTATGTCGATCAGTCTCAGAATTTTGTCTGCATCTTCTTCCTCAAGACCAGCAGTCGGTTCATCAAGCATAATCATTGCAGGAGCAGTGGCTACAATACTCAATATAAGAATCAGCCTGCGATCTGCCAAACTAAGTTGGGTCATTGGCTGATCTAACAATTCATTAAAATAATGCAGCTCGTAAAAGTCCAGCAAACGAACCACCAATGCTTTTTGCTGTTGTTGATCTAAAGTAGCCCGCTCAGGAAGATTAGCGACCAGACTTTCGAAAATATTTACCAGCAAATGTGCAGGTTTCTGCTCCAGCATAACTGGTTGATCACACAAGCCTAGCGCTTCACCCATATAAAATGCTTCACCATGGGTTCGAAATAATGAGGATTTATTATTCATACCTGCTAGCGACCGAAAAAGCGTCGATTTACCTGAACCACAAGGGCCCAGTATATGTGTTATACCCGTTTCATCTATGTCAAAGTTGATATTCGAAAGTATCCTACGCTTGCCAAAGCAAACGCCATAATCTCTTAATGATAATATGCTATCCATTTATCACCGCTGTACTAATTTAACCAGGGATCCATTCGGTATAACAATGCACGCACAAGTGTTTTCACCTGAAACTCTTCCCTTGCATCAACAGTAAACACAGGAGTCAGGGTGTCGTAACTAGATACCAGGTCACGATATGCATTGAGCTCATAGCTCTCACTCAAGTCTGTTCGTGTTATGCCAATTACCATAGAACGGCTGTTTAGCTGCCCTTTAAAGGCCTGAAGATAATCATTTAGCTCAGCCATAGGGTCGGCTGCTGCATCATCTATCAGCAATATTATACCTATAGCCCCCTCTGCCAGAATCTCCCACATAAAATCAAATCGTTTCTGTCCTGGCGCTCCATAAAGGTGCAACTTAGTACCATCCTCAAGATTCATCTGCCCGTAATCCATAGCGACAGTAGTCGTTTCTTTCATTAACCGAACTTCGTCAGATGCAATTTCTTCAGTATTTACCAGTTCTATATCACTGATTGCCTGAATTGAACTGCTTTTTCCTGCACCGACAGATCCTGCGAAAATTATTTTTAGATGTGCTGTATCCATTTCCATCGATTTATGCAGCCAGCCTGCCAAGTATTTGAGAGAAAATATTTTTAAATCTCTTTTTCTTCACTGGCTCAGGAATAATTTCTATTTCCTCTTGCTCCTCCTCAACTAAATACCCGGCCGTAAGACAACATGAGGCAAACGGAAGTATGCTATCTATAGATAAATCCATTTTCTGTGCAAGATCCTCTATGGTACTTGTACAGCCAACCCAATAACTTGAAAGAGGTAAATCTTTCTCGCTGGTAGAGTAGCGGGTAAGATCAGGCCACTGCCGCAAACGATAGGGCTTATTCATGCTCAGTTCACTTAGCCCCGCACTTCTGACAGTAAGCCTAGTCAATAACCAGATAAATTTCTCCATATCACATTGCCACACGGCATCTTTGCTTAACTTTTCAAGATGTTTTTCTGATATCAGTTCGTGCTTTATTTCCATTTCGACACTGGTAATATCATGTTTATGCCCACTGCCCTTAATTTCTAAAATCGCAAGACTCATGAGTTTTCTTTCTCGGATATTGAGAAATACTGTTTTATTTACCCTGTCAATAGCTAGCCATACTTTTCCATCAAACAACTGCAGCAGACTAACTTGCGAAGCGGATTTCGATTTGAATTCAGACCGCACCCGTCCCAACAGATAATAATCAGAATCTATCAACACCTCACTCCGCAACACTTTCGATAGATGCCCTTTAGATTGGTCAGAAACCTGAGCCCCTGCCTGGCCACCTGTTTTAATTTTCTCTATTTCTTCTAAACCCTGATGAGCTGCATTACTGATAACTGTAAGCATCCTGGTAAACTGTAATGGCTTAGACAAAGAAGCACAAAATTCATTTTTACATGTTTTATGCACATCTTTTCTGCTGCTTACTGCAACCATTTTAAATTCATGCTTTTCCCAGGGCTCTCGCCATTCACTTTCATTCTGAAGATCATCGATATCAACAAGTGCTATGTCAGCGTCACCCAATTCCGTTAACATACAAATATCTTTAGCACGGTTCGCTACCGCCACAGTTAAAGCTCTGTGCATCGATACATTGAAACCAATTAAACAAATATTTATCATTTTGTCATCCATCTAAAGGTTATAGCTCGTTAAACACCCTGGTATACGACAATTGCTCACATCAGTCGTAACTTAAGATCTGCTGTCTTTTTTTTCCAATTTGATACCCATTCTGGAATACTTTCTTTGGGTATGGCCTTGCATATAAAATCACCCTGAGCCTCATCACAGCCCATCGCTCGAAGGGCAGCCCAAATTTCTTTGGACTCGACACCTTCAGCAACGGCTTTCATATTCATTTTTTTTGAAATCTCAATTGAGGTTTCTACTATTGCACTTGCATCATGGTCTGTCATCATCTGACTAACAAATGACCGATCGACCTTCAACTCATCAAAGGGATACCGATGCAACATCTCAATGGAGGAGTAGCCCGTGCCAAAATCATCTATCGACAAGTGGATACCTTTCATGCGAATACGCGTCATGACATCCAGTGCGTTAGCAATATCTTCTGTAATAGCACTTTCAGTTATTTCCAGAACCACCTTTGAAGTATCAAGATTATGCTCTTGCACTTTCTTATTTATCTCATCTGGGAAATTAAGACCGCCTAAGGACTTGGCAGATATATTGACAGCCACATTTAGAGAGAAACCTTTGAATATAAGTTCTTCGCAAGCTGTCAGAGCCAAATCAAGCATAAGTGAAGTCAGCTTACCAATTAAGCCATGCTCCTCAGCCAATGGAATAAATTCATCAGGAGGTATCCAGCCAAGTTTTGGGTGATGCCACCGGGCAAGTGCTTCAAGAGAAATTATATTACACGAGGTCATCTCAACCTTAGGCTGGTAATAACTCTTGATCTCA
>DAOVWW010000015.1 GCA_030636465.1 Gammaproteobacteria bacterium | reverse complement strand
TTGTTTTAGGTATTAGGTTTTATGTGTTACGTAATCCCTAATACGTAAATCCTGATACTTCTTTTTTTTAAATAGTGGTACTCATTTCCGCTTCTGCAGAAACCTTTGCAACCAGAAGATCTTGTGAAATGGCACTCCAGTTACTATCAGATTTATCAATTAGATCAGATAGCTTTTTGCTCAGCTTTTGATAGTTCAGTTCACTTTCTTCTCGAACCATTCTAGCCGCGATTTCCAGAAAGTTAATTACAGCCTCAAGCTTCTTAAGCTTGTCACGCTTGTCACGGATATCATAATCTTCATTTTTGTCTTCAAAATACTGTTGCGAATTAGTAGACATCATCGAAACGGCTTTTTTAAAACTGTTGAAATCCAGTTGGAACATTCCGTAAGCACGCTGATAGAGCTTGAAATAGTCCATCAGGAAATCCTTAATTTTATGTAGTCGACGATGCTTATTTAACGCCGAAACAAAGAGAGTGAAGACATCTTCATAATCTTCTTTAATCAGAACTTCCCTGTCTTTTACTTCACGCATGGTCGGGTTCATCGCCTGCTGGCACATGGCATTAATTTCTTCCAGCAGTTCATCAATCTCTCTTTCTTTTAGCCTGGACTCTCTCTGAACCATACTAAGGTTGTTCTTCGCTTCTGAATGATCAAAGGTCTGAATAACTTCATCTTTAATGGTCGACTCAACTTCAGATTGCGGATCATTACCTAAAGTACCCGCTAATCTCTTTTTGAGCCTGACGCTGGCTTCCTTGGCGATACGATATTCATTTGAGCGTCTGGATTCAACTTCCTTAATTTCAAGAAATTCCACCATGCTAGTGTTAAATGTTTTCACCTTTAGTAAAAACTGATGAGTGAAATTCATAAAAGGAGTGAAAAAATCCGAACTTTCCTGTGGAGTAACCTTCAGTCTGTCAAAATAACTGCGTAAATAGGAGACTTTCCTGGCAATAATTTCTGTACTACTCTGGATACGGGTGCTAATTTTTGAAAGGTCACTAAAGGCCGTATGCATTTCTTCATTAAAACGCAAAATCTCAATCAGCTTACGTAACATGGTTTCCTCACCACTGGTACGAAGAAACAGAGCCTGCAGACTTTGTTTTGCATCACGCATTTGAGATTGAGACAGCAGATTATTCTGCTCTGTGTAAAGAAGTGCTGTCATCACGATCAGCATTTCTTTCTGCTTAGCCCCGATTGATGTGTTTCCTATTTGATCCATATTTACATCTAAACTCTTATTTTCTCTGTTTTGTAGCAAATCTTTACTCATATATAATAAATCTAGTTGACTCGGTAATGAAAGTCAATTCCAACGAATTACATATATGTAATAATTTATTGTGCCAGGGCGGCTGCTTAGTCCCTTTTCCTACGTTTTCTGTTCTTAGTTCTCGGACGCCCTTCAAAGGGGTTGGTTCCGCCCTTAAAATCCAGCCGTATGGGTGTACCCTGCAAATTAGCTTTTTTTCTGAAAACATTGATTAGATAGCGGCGATATGAGCCCGGTAGCCTATCAAGTTGATTGCCATGAATAACGATTACGGGTGGATTATGGCCTCCCTGATGCGCAAATTTTGGTTTCATCCGGCGACCGGAGATCATTGGCGGAGGAGTTTTCTCAACTGCTTTTTCAAGAATACGAGTTAGAAATGAAGTAGGCAGATCCGTCATAGCAGCATCAAAAGCACGCTCAACAGCGGGAAAAATATCCCCTACAGCCGTTCCATGCAAAGCAGAAATATAGAGTAATTCAGCAAATTGTAAAAATTTTAGTTTACGATCTATGTCATCCTTTATTCTGATGCGCTGCTCAGGACTCAAACCATCCCATTTATTGACGATCAGAACCATTGCCCTGCCCTGAGTAACGGCATAACTGGCAAGCGTCGCGTCCTGGTCACTGATTTCTCTTCTTGCATCAAGCAGCATGAGTACAACATTAGCCTGATCAATTGCCTGCAAGGTCTTGATTACAGAAAACTTTTCAATCTTCTCGTCTACCCTGCCACGTCGGCGCACACCTGCCGTATCGATCAAGGTATATTCTTTCCCTTCACGCTCAAAGGGTATTTTGACACTATCACGTGTGGTCCCAGGGCGGTCGAAGACCACTACCCGCTGCTCACCTAACAAGGCGTTAATCAGCGTCGATTTACCAGCATTGGGCCGGCCAATGACGGCAATCACAGGCCCGGTATTCTCATCAGTATCTGTCGTCTGCAGGGGAAACTCTTCCAGTACATTTGCCATCAGGGCAGATACGCCCTGTCCATGTGCTGAAGAAATTGGCACAGGGGTGCCGAGACCCAGTGCAAAAAATTCTGACATGCGCTGGTCGGTATCCAGACCTTCTGTTTTATTTACAGCCAGGGTTACGCGCTTACCCAGTTTTCTGAGACGTGAAAGAATTCGATCATCAAGTGAAGATAAACCCGCGCGCCCATCAACCAGAAAGATAACAGCATCGGCTTCATCAGCCGCATCCCAGGTCTGGCTAGACATTACTGACTGCAATGGATCATTCCCATCGTCGAGGCCACCGGTATCAATAATAATAAATGATTTATCATGAAACCGGGCATTTCCATAAATGCGATCACGAGTAATTCCCGGCTGATCGTCTACCAGTGCATCACGGCTACGAGTCAGGCGGTTAAAGAGAGTGGACTTCCCTACATTCGGTTGTCCTACCAGGGCGATTACGGGTTTCATGCTTAAGTTGGGGGAATCCAGGCGTTATTCGGATAGCTGGAAGGCAAATATGTTGCCTTCCAGAGTTTGAACCCAAACTGAGTTACCTCGAGTTACAGGTTGAGAGAGAAATTCACTGCCAGTTTTTACTCTGGCGTCTATTTCACCAGTAGCGGAATTAATCACATGCAGATAGCCCTGGTAGTCACCTACCACAATGTGTCTGTTTATTACCGCAGGGGGTGTCAATTTTCTGTTCAGCAGCTCATCCTGTTCCCACACTGTCTCACCAGACTCGCGATTAATCGCATAGATGACATCGTTCTCTCCGACAACATACAGATTGCTCTCATCGGCATCCATGTCCTTGCTGGTAGAAATTTCATTCTCCCAGACCATTTTAGCTGACGGTGCATCTATAGCCATAACTCTTGACTGATAGGCTGCTGAATAGACTGTTTCATCGATTAAAACAGGCCGGCCATCAACATCTGCCAGTCTTTCAATTTCTGTTTTTCCTATGGAATCTCCGACTCGCACTTCCCATAAACGCTGTCCATTATCAAGCCTGATTAACATCAATTTGCCATTATCAAAACCGGCAAGAATAACATCACTGACAACGAGAGGCCGGCCCCTGCCTCGTAACAGTAATCGTGGAGTGGTTTCTGACAATGTCCAGATTATCGTGCCATCTGTTGCAGACAATCCTACAAGCTTGTCTCCGGAAGTTGGAACAACCACAACATTCTGCCCTCCAGCAGGACTGGCAAGCACCCCACCCCTGGCATCAGCAACCCAGGCAGGGTTGCCATTGCTGGCATACAATGCAACGACTTCACCATCTTCTGTTCCAGCTAGCAACAGGCCGTCACCATAACCAATACCAGCTGTTATTTTCAGCTTAAGCTTGCGACTCCAGAGTTTATCTCCTGTTTCGGCATCAAAAGCAGATACCACACCAGCACTGGATACGGCATACAGGGTTGTATCGACAAGAATTGGCTGAATCTGCTTGTTATTTTTTAATATTTTTCCACTTGATGCCTTCCAGACCTTACCGAATTTTACTTTCTCGATAACAGGCTGCAGTTTTTCTGGTGGATTAAGCTCTTCCTTCCCACCAAACATTGAACACCCTGAAATTAGCGTAGCTGCAAGTAAAAGGATAAAGAATCTGAGCTTCATAATTTACTGCCAGAGGCAATTGCATCCAGCTTCATTTTCAGTACAGGCTCGTACATAGATCCGGCAGCCAGTCCGTCAATTGCTGCTCGGTATGCATCTCTTGCCTTATCCGGTTGATTCATATCCTGATATATGTCCCCTCGCAATTCATAATAATGCGATTCGAAACCGTCCATATGCTCAACACTTATCAGCTCAAGAGCTTCGGACTGTTTCTTTTCTATGACCAGGATAGTCGCCAGCCTTAATCGTGCTGCATGAACGGTTTCAAATTGCTTTGCATTTTCAATCGTCCAGTTAAGCTTTTCTTTCGCTGCATCAATATTATTATTGTCAAAGGCAATACGCGCCAGAATCAGGGCAGCCTTACCTGAGTAGCTGGTATCAGCATAATCATCAATAATTTTCTGTCCTGCTGTGGTCGCAGCAATCGGCACACGGTTATTCACCTGATCATTATTTAACATTTCCTGATAGAGCTTTGATGCGTCTTCTGCCCTGGATGTTTGATACTCACCCCACCAGTTAAAACCGATAATTATGGAGAGACCGAGGACTACACCTGAGATGATAGGAAATCGATTTTCTTTCCACCATTTTTTTGCTCTTTCCTGCTCGTCGTCTTCTACAAGATTAAGATCCACTTTTTTACTCCTACGAAGTGAGATATTTGCTAACTTCAACAACAAAATTTTTACTGGCAAGTGAATACTGTTCACCATTATCCAGTTGCTTCAAAGTTATTGATTTGTTTTCCAGTTCATTTTCACCAATTATCAGCGCAATCTGTGCATTACAGCGATTGGCTTTTTTTAGCTGGCTTTTAAAGCTTGTGTCACCAATATTTCCAGTTACTGAGTAGCCAGCGTCCCTTAATTGCATAGCCAGCGACAAACCACAGCCACGTGCGCCATCAGGCGTCTGGACTATATAAAAATCCTGTCTTTTTTCTGGCTGGCACAAACCCTCTATTTTCATTAATTCAATTAGACGTTCCATGCCAATATCAAAACCTGCTGCAGGCACGCTTTTACCACCTAATTTTTCAACCAGCCCATCATATCGACCACCACCGCAGATCGCACTTTGCGCACCCAGTTTATCAGTCGTCCATTCAAAAACTGTTTTACTGTAATAATCAAGGCCACGAACGAGCTTTGGGTTTCTGATATAAGAAATCCCCAGGTCATCCAGCAATTTTCTAACCTTATTAAAGTCTTCCGCCGACTCAGTATCCAGAAAGTCGAGTATATCAGGTGCATTTTTATTGAGATCGATTACTGCCTGGTTTTTACTATCCAGTATGCGCAAGGGGTTTTTATCCAGACGCCTGATTGAATCATCATCCAGACAATCACGATTCAACTGATAAAAATCCACCAGAGCAGAACGATATGCTTTTCTTGAATCAACTGTTCCCAGTGTATTTATTTCAAGCACAGCACCTTTCAGTCCCAGTTGCTTCCACAACTGGTGAGTCATTGAAATCACTTCAACATCCAGCTCCGCTTCAGCCATGCCGTAAGCTTCGACGCCTATCTGGTGAAACTGGCGATAGCGCCCTTTTTGGGGGCGCTCATGCCTGAACATAGGACCGGAATACCAGACGCGTTGAATAGCATTATGCAGCAAACCATGTTGCAGCATTGCGCGAACGACGCCGGCGGTACCTTCAGGTCTCAACGAAAGCTGATCACCATTACGATCCTGAAAGCTATACATCTCTTTTTCTACTATGTCCGTCGCCTGACCTATCGATCGTGCAAACAGTTCTGTTTTTTCAACTACAGGTAAGCGGATTTCCTGATAACCAAACAGATTAAAAACTTCTGCAGCATTTTTCTCTAATTGCTGCCAGCAGCTTAAGTCCTCGGGAAGCTGGTCATTCATTCCCCGTATAGCCTGAATAGTATTTGACATAATCACTGGCTCGCCGATTCGCCTACAGTAAATCGGGCAAAAACACCCCTGGTATGTACCGACATGTCTATTTCAGTACCATTGAAAGTAACAGTCACACCTTGCGCAAAACCAAAGAACAGGCTCAATGGAAGTTTTCCAGCGAGGGCAACCTTTTCACCTTTCTTAACCGTCCGGTAGAGAAGCTTTTTTCCCGTCGCATCACGAACATCTGTCCAGCTGTCTTTACTGTAATTGATAAACAATGTGCCATCATTGGTAGCGACATTAGCAGCCCCTGATTCGGCTACCACCGTATCAGCTTCTGGTTCAATAGTTGTAAGCTCAGACTGCTCTCCCCCTGGCACAGAAGTCTCAGATTCGCTTTGTAGCGCAGGGGTCTCAGCCAGGCCCACGATTTCCTTTTTATTTGCCTCATCAACTACTGCTGGTTCTATTGCAGTATCAGAACCTGATTTCAGAGATTCATCTGCCAAGCTGTTATCCACAACAGCTGTAGTTATTTCAGCTGTATTACCAAGCTTCAAAGTGCTGGCACCTACAGGAATATCTACAGTGACTACTCTTTCATTAGCAAGTTTAGTCTCTGCTATATTTCCATCAGGAACTTGTTTATCAACAGGTATCAATAGCCAGATGGCGCTGATAAGAACCACTGCTAGCAGCAGGCCCAATGACAATAAGCGAACATTACTGCCCATTTTATCCTGTTGCTTGTCTGTGGTGGCTGAAACTGCCGGAGTTTTTTTCTCCTTGCCACGACTGAATCTGGCAAATGCCATTAGAATGTCGTTTTCAGGTACGCCCACCAGCTTTGCGTAATTTCTTATGTAACCTCTGACATAGGTTTCTTCAGGCATACGGGAATAATCATTTTCCTCCAGCGCCAGCACTTGCGCAGCTGTCAGGCGTAGCTCATAGGCAACATCTTCTGGTCGTAAATTCTTTTCTTCACGCGCTGTCTGCAGGAGCGCTCCTGGTCCACTGGGTGACTCATCCGGATTTTGAATCATTTCTTCGTTCACTGCTATTATTCTCGGTAATAATTAATGGGCAGCTCTACTAAGTCTGGATATTTCAGATTACATTCAGAATTGTTCATATCAAGGCAAGGATCGCACGTAATAGCTAGCTATTACGAAGATTCTTAACGTAGAGATGGACGATTATGGATGTGAGATGAATTTTCATGACTTAATAGAGGTACCCTAATGTTGTCTAAGCTTTTTTGCCTGGCTGGAAGCAGGATATCTACTACGAAGTTTCAGGGCATATGTAGCAGATGCATTTTTATCCCCCAAAGTCTTTTCAGTTTTATAGGCGATATATAATATTTCAGGACCACCTTTGGCACCTATCTGGAAGTAACGTGAATACCAACCCCTGGTTTCCAGTGGCTTTCCATTGTTAAAACTAATTTTGCTCATCTGCAGTAATGCATCGGGCGAATTTGGATTTAACCGCAGCGACTGGCGCATCGCATTTTCAGCTTCAGTGTATTTATCCTGTTTGTAAAAGCAGGAGCCCACATTTGAGAGCAATCTTGCCTGTGATTTGTAAAGAACATTACCAAGTAAACCACGATACAGATCTTCCGCTTTTTTGTACTCACCGTCTCGACAAAGAAAATTTGCGTAATCATGCTGCGCACTAGTCAGAGGATCGGGTCCTTTAATTGCCTTCTTGAAATAAGGCTCTGCTTTGTCTCGTTTTTTCAGCCTGATCTGAACTAAAGCCATAATGTAATTCGCCGACTTGTTATTCCTGTCCAGATCGAGTGCTTTCTCTACTTCTTCAATGGCGATATCAAGCTGACCACGTTGTAAATAATTAGCCGCAAGATCAGCGTGAAGGCCTGACCTTTCCTCTGGGGGTTTTACATCTGCCTCAGGAAAGGCTTTCTCTGTTACACAACCACCGAGTAGCGATAGCATAATTAGAGCCACTAGAATTCTCAATGTATATCCCCTGTAATAGTAACCTGCTGAAAACGTTTAGTCCTGCTTGTCCTGTCAGTGAATTTCCCAGCTAGCTGGCCGCAGGCAGCATCAATCTCTTCACCCCGCGTCTTTCTTGTCACCGTCATTATTCCCTTTTGCATTAAAATATCACGGAAATGATTAATACGTGTTAGCGATGAACTGCTGTATCCACTGCCTGCAAATGAGTTAAAAGGAATAAGGTTAAGCTTACATGGCACATTGCCGAGGACTTTTGCCAACTTTCTTGCCTGTGTATCAGAATCATTTACACCAGCGAGCATTACGTATTCAAATGTTATTTTCTGATGTGGCAAACCTTTCGTATAATCGCGACAGGCCTGCATTAGTTCCTGAATAGGATATTTGCGGTTAATCGGAACTAATTCATTTCTTAATTCATCATCAGGGGCATGTAAGGAAACCGCCAGGCTAACTGGACACTCCTTACTCAATCGCTGCATTTGAGGCAGCAGGCCTGATGTGCTGAGTGTAACGCGACGTTTTGACAAGCCATAGGCAAAATCTTCCTGCATCAAGCGCATAGCCCGCACTACATTATCATAGTTAAGCATGGGTTCGCCCATGCCCATCATGACCACATTAGTAATCGGTCGGTCGTTATCCGGGCTAACCAACAACTGGTTGGCAAGGCGTAACTGACCGATAATCTCAGCGGAAGTGAGATTACGGTTAAAACCCTGTCGGGCCGTAGCGCAAAAGCTACAGTTTAATGCACAGCCTACCTGTGATGAGACACATAAAGTACCGCGAGCTGCTTCAGGAATAAAAACTGTTTCTATGCTATTGCCATCTTCCAGTCTCAGTAACCATTTTCTTGTGCCGTCCTCTGATACCTGGTCATTAATAATCTCAGGTAATATAAATGAGGCCCTCTCGCTCAAGCTTGCTCTAAGGCTTTTGCTCAAGTTAGTCATTTCAGAAAAGTTATAGGTACTCTGCTGATGCACCCATTTTAGAATCTGAGTTGCTCGAAACGGTTTTTCACCCAAAGACTGAAAGTACTCTTCCAGTGCCTGACGGTCATGTCCCATCAGGTTTTCCAGAGAAGCTTGAGGTCTAGTATTATCAGTCACTGATAGTTCCATTTAACGGTCAGGGCAGGTTTCTGAGGCAAGGCGCGATGACAACAACGATACGTGGTGTCCAACTGCGCCCAAAGTATTGAAATAAATAAAAAATGTCTTTCGGTAAAATTGAATTAAGCTCTCTATTTTACCTTTCTCAGACAGGTCGAGCAATCAGTCTACTACCGTCTATGCCAGTTATTTGCACATTTATCAGGTTACCGGGCTCAAATACACCCCCATGAATAATAATTGGCAGATATTCGGCTGATCTGCCTGTTGCCTGATCAGCATTCTCCTTGTCTACTTTCTCGATTAACACAGTCGCGTTATGCCGGTTTTCAAGCATACGTTTGAATAAGTCATCTCGCACCCTCTCACCTGCCTCGATCAGCGTACGTGTACGTAACTTCCGCACTGGGTGCGGAACCTGCTTTGGTATCCGTTCTGCCGGTACACCGGGTCTGTCTGAGTAGCTGAATACATGCGGAAAGGCGATTCCTATTTTTTCAATCATCAAAACGCTGTCCTGAAAGGCTTCATCTGATTCAGTTGGAAAGCCTGCCATGATATCCGCACCATAAATAGCAGCGGGTATCTTTTCGGAGAGTTTCGCCACCCTGTCGTACATCTCTGCCGCTGTATACCGTCTCTTCATGCGTTTTAGAATCAAGGCATTCCCACTTTGCAGTGACAGATGGAAATGAGGGCAAATTCTCTCTTCATTAGCGAGCACGTCAATTAGTTCATCATCTAGATATGAAGGATCTATCGAACTGATACGTAGCCTGAAATCTCCATCCAGACTGCAAACCTCACGCAATAAACTGGCCAGATTGTATTGTTTGGAGCCGGTGGCCAGCCCTTCCCCGTAACTGCCTATATCCACCCCGCAAAGAACGATCTCACGGTAACCGTTCAATACCAGTCTTTCGATCTGGCGTCGTATCAAAGTAATAGGAAATGACCGGGAAGGCCCGCGTGCGGTATGGATTATGCAAAAAGTGCAGCCCTGGTTGCAGCCCTGCTGCACCTGTACAAATGCACGGGTATGCCCTTCACAGGTTTCAATGATGTCCTGCGGCAGGGAAACATGCTCATTCAGGTCTCCAACCAGTACAGGAGGCAGTTTGCCCTGCAAAAGATCAGGTAATAACTCATGCAAATCCAGCTTGCGGTCATTTCCCAGCACCAGGTCTACACCGGGTATTTCGGCACAGGCATCGGGAGAGATTTGTGCATAACACCCCGTCACGACGATAAGTGCCTGGGGGTTTTGCCTGATCAAACGGCGAACAGTTTGACGCGCCTGGCGATCCGCTTCATTAGTGACGGTGCACGTGTTAACGATGTACAGGTCAGCATGATCAGTTTGGTTTACCTGCTGCCAGTTAATGTTCTGCAGCGAATGGCCGATCAAACCTGATTCAAACAGGTTGACCTTACAGCCCAGAGTCGTGGTGGCGAATGAATGTTGCTTCAAAATTAGATTTAAATATTGTTCTAAGTTATTGAATATTTAACGTATTAGGCATTAGGTATTACGTAAAACCTAATACGTAGACCGTAACACGGATTTAATCCTTTTCTTCTATCCAGGCCATCTGTATAGCTTCGAGTATACGCTCACCACAATGTTCTTCTGCTTCTTCGAAACCATTGATTGCCATAACCATCTCCATTAACTGTGGAAAAGCTATGGTCAGGGGATCAATGTCAGGATTGTTATCTGCCAGCTCAATCGCTATATCAAGTGTGTCTGTCCATTTCATAATTAATGATTCTCAGAAACCTGGTTGATGGTGTATTTTGGAATTTCGATTATTAACTCTTCATCTGCAACGATTGCCTGACAGGAAAGCCTTGAGTCGGGTTCCAGTCCCCATGCCTTATCCAGCATATCTTCTTCATCATCTGTGGGGTCATTAAGCGAATCAAACCCCTGCTGAATAATGACATGACAGGTAGTACAGGCACAGGCCTTTTCACAGGCATGCTCTATTTCTATGCCATGTTCCAGCGCTGCATTAAGAATTGTCACCCCTGGCTCAACCTCAATTTCCAGGCCATCGGGACAGACCTCATGATGAGGCAAAAATTTCAATTTCGTCATTTTAAGGGTACCTGTATTAATTCTGGATAGATCAGATTGTATTCTGAGTCGTTCATATCAAGGAAAGGATTGCACGGCCGTTCAATGACATCCTGTCATCACGGCACTTGTACATCCATGTATTTCGTAAATGGCTATTGCGAAGATTCTTAACAAAGAGAGTGCCGACTGCGGGTGGAAGATGAATATT
>DAOVWW010000277.1 GCA_030636465.1 Gammaproteobacteria bacterium | reverse complement strand
TCCAGGGCGAATTGAATATCTCTTTCTATATGATTCGCGCTTAGTTTAAAGCCGACAGGTATGCCGCCGGTAATTTCTCTGACTCGATCAGCAAAGTTTTTGAAGTCTTTTACGCTGGCTAAATCTTTAAAGGTCGGAGGTGAAATAGCCGGTTCACCTTCAGGAATGCCTCTGACCAGTGAAATTTTACCTATATTTTTACTACCGGGAAGGTGACCACCGGTTCCTGTTTTGGCCCCCTGGCCACCTTTAAAGTGGAATGCCTGTACCCTGGTGAGCAGTTCTTCGCGATAACCAAAACCTGCGCTGGCATATTCGTAGAAATAACGTGAATTCTCTGCCTGTTCTTCTGTCAACATGCCGCCTTCACCTGAACAGATTCCGGTTCCGGCTAACTCTGCTCCCCGGGCGAGTGATATTTTGGCTTCTTCAGAGAGTGAACCAAAACTCATGTCAGAGACAAACAGCGGGATAGAAAGACAAAGTGGTTTTTTAGCTTCCGGGCCGATGACTAGCTTGGTGCTAACAACTTCATCTTCCATTAAGGGTTTGCTTGCCATTTGAGCGACCATGATTTGCAGATCATCCCAGTGAGGTAAATGATTTCGTGGTACCCCCATCGATGTCATTGGCCCGTGGTGACCGAGTGTGGACAGGCCTTCATGCGCCAGCTGGTGAATGAACTCTACTGTAGGTTCTTCTGCTGTGTTGACAGCGGCAGGTTGAGCCTCAGTAATGATTTGTACTCCAGGACCTTCAGAACCGATTTGGTCAGCAGTGAATTTTTTATGTGTTCCATCACAGAATGGAACATTAGCTGTGTGTTTGCAGGCGCATAAATAAGCATCGCCTTCTTCGCTTGCAGTAAAGGCTTTGGGTGTGAACCCGGTGCCGGCATGTGAACCATCACAAAAAGGCTGGTTTGCTGAGCGACCACAGGTACAGAAGTAGTATTCTTCTCCTTTTTTTAAGGTGACCTTTGCGGGTTTGATATCTGAAATTACAGGCTTGTCCATTTCTTATTCCTTTTTTTAATTTTTAGGGCTCAGGCGCACCAGTTTGCCATCACTTTCATCAGTCAGCAGGTACAGGTAACCATCCGGGCCATTCTTTACATCACGGATACGACCCAGTTTATTTTTCAGTAGACGTTGTTCAGCAATTACTTTATCGCCGTTAAGCTGCAGGCGTACCAGGAGCTTGAATTTAAGCGATCCGATAAACAGGTCACCTTTCCAGTCTGGAAATTTATCTCCACTATAAAATGCCATACCGGATGGAGCGATTGAAGGTACCCAATAATGGATCGGTTGTATCATGCCCGCCTTGTGAGTACCTACACCGATATCATTACCGCTGCCATATTCCTTACCATAAGTGATGACTGGCCAGCCATAGTTAGCTCCTGCTTCAATGATGTTCAGCTCATCGCCGCCCTGGGGCCCATGTTCATGTGTCCAGAGTCGACCGCTAAGAGGATTTAGCGCTGCCCCTTGCATGTTGCGGTGACCATAACTGTATATTTCTGGCTGTTTACCTTTCTGATTTACAAAGGGATTATCTGAGGGTATGGAACCATCGTCATTGAGGCGTATGACAGATCCAGCATGGTCATTCAAATCCTGCGCACGGAATCGCTGACCCCGGTCTCCCAGAGTGATATAGAGTTTGTTGTCTTGGTCAAACACCAGTCTGGAACCAAAATGCTGACGTTTGTTGGTTTTTTTCTTGAGCTTGAACAGGTGCTGCCAGTCAACGATGCGATTATTTACCAGCCGGCCCCGTCCAACTTCTGTGCCAGTCTTGAGACTGAAGCCATCTTCACTGGCGGCGTAGGAAAAATAGATCCAGCCGTTTTCATTGTAATTTGGGTGCAAGGCCACATCCAGCAGCCCACCCTGACCATAATCAGATATCGATGGCAGTCCATCAATTTCTTCTTCAAGTAATTTACCCTGTTCGATTAATCGCAGGCGGCCCGGGCGTTCCGTGACCAGAATCTGGCCATCCGGTAGAAAGGCCATACCCCAGGGGTGTTCCAGACCTTCGGCGATGATGCTAATACTT
This sequence comes from Gammaproteobacteria bacterium, assembly GCA_030636465.1. GTDB lineage: Bacteria > Pseudomonadota > Gammaproteobacteria > BMS3Bbin11 > BMS3Bbin11 > BMS3Bbin11. The sequence continues at coordinate 1,273 of DAOVWW010000277.1, read as the reverse complement.
AACTGTGTATCAGGCTGTGGAGTGGGTGTTTTAGCAACAGAGTTATATGAAAAAGCGTATAAAAGGAAGAGTGTAAGAAATGCTTTCAGGTTAACGGTTAACATCACTACTTATCTGAATATTACTGAAAGATATGAGCACAAAGGCATTTGAGTCGTCATCAGGAAGCGGCATTATCCTCCGCTTTCTCTTTATCTTTGTCATCATCCGGCAGCACCATTAATTCTTCCAGACTCAGGCCTGTCATTCCGTGGATAGTTTTCCACAGGTAATAAAGCACACCAAACATCATGATCATCGACGGGATGGCTATCATCGGATAACTTATCAGGGTCAGTCGACCAAGTTCTTCATTAAAAGCCTCGCTGCCGGTAGGGCTGGTGACGACCCATTTCGCCATGATGTAGTTCATTACCGAGGAAAAGAAGAAAGTGCTTGCAAGCATATAGGTCGCTTTGAGTAATCTTTTATCAAAGGTCTCGACGTGGCCTTTTTCTTCCAGGGCCTTATGGATTCGGTCTACCTGCATGATCTTCGGGTTATACAGCAGTGAGCGAATTAGCGGGTATTTGGTACGAGTGGAGATGAGGACAGCAATGCCGATGACACCCGGGACCGCCGCTTCCTTGATGGCCAGCCATTTCAAATCAAGTTCAAGTAAACCAATGCCGCCAGTGAGCAATACGCTAACCATGCCTAGCAGTGCGATAAAATTAAACTTACGATAACGGATAAGTTCAAACAGGCCCCAGCCCAGTGGAAATGCAAGGGCAGCAATGAGGGCGTTTGCAGCACCGAGGTCTTCATGGCCGCTAAACTTCATTAATATGACAGAAGGAATGACGATACTGACCAGCAGGTCAATCATCGGGCGAGGTTTATGTGTAGGTTTTTCTGCGGTGATGTTTTCCATAATATCCTGAAGTATGCAGTTGACTAAGCTATGCCGATGGCAAGCCAGTAATTATACCATTTCAGCCACTACACAACACATGAGGGCCTCATCTTTTACCTTTCCCCTTGAACCTTTAGCCTGTTTTTCACAACCACCCACCGGTAGCCTGCACTGGTGTCTGGTTGCCTTTTTTATTGACCCATACAGCCAGGCCCGTGCGTTTGGCATATTTCTCTTTTACCTCAGGCAGCTTCATCTGCCATTTGCCGTCAGCGGATGTTTTACGTTTGTGGGCCAGTACAACAAAGTCCTGATCAAGTTTTCGACCAAAATTCTCTCCGGCCCTGACTTTTGAGTGCAGGTCAAAACCTAAAACAG
>DAOVWW010000247.1 GCA_030636465.1 Gammaproteobacteria bacterium | reverse complement strand
TCTTTTCTGAAGTACCGCTGCCATATTCAACAATAGCAGTCGGTCGTACAGTCGCCACGATTTCATCAGCATGTTTACGTAGCAACGCAGACTCTGCACGGGTTAAATAGTATTCATCTGTCTGGCAAATTTGATCAAATAGTTTCGAGCCACGTTCGTCATAGAAATATTTTGGTGACAGAGCACGCGGGCTGGATGTGAGTCCTGTATGGACATCCTCGGCCAGAGAGGTCAAATGAATGCCTGACGACAGGCGGTTTAACTGAAATCGGTCTGTGGAATTGTTTACAGTATCCAGCATGTGTCTTTTTATCCTTTTTTGTTCATTTTCATTATACTGAGAGACAGATAACAGTCTAATAAAGTTTCAATATAAATTTATGTGCAGATTAGCCGCCTATATAGGTCCAACATTGCCGCTTGAAGATTTATTGCTCAAACCTGAGCATAGCCTGGTCAAGCAGTCCTGGGCGCCGAGAGAAATGATTGAAGCCAGACTCAATGCTGATGGTTATGGTTTCGGCTGGTTCGATCACAACAACCGGCCATTGCGTTATCGGCAGACTATGCCAATCTGGACAGACCCTAATCTCCCTGAGCTAGGTCGAGGGCTGGAGTCTGATACCTGGGTTGCTGTAGTACGTAGCGCGACGACCAATATACCGATCAACCTGGCCAATACCATGCCCTATGCCGATGAAAAATATCATTTCATGCATAATGGTTATATCAATAAATTTTCCAGGAGCCTGCGTTCCTGTCTTAGACGTGAGTTTAAACCTGAGTTTGAAGACCTGATTGAAGGCAACACCGACTCCGAGCACCTGTTTGTCCTGTTTAAGCAAATTATGTGGGAAACCGGTACTGATGACCCTGCCGAAGTATTGATAGAAATGGTTGCACGATTAAAAGCCTGGTTAAAGGATGAGCGTGCCCTGTTAAACATTGTTATTACTGTGCCTGGAAAAATATGGGCATTGCGCAGCGCCATCAATGGAAATTGCCCGTCACTCTATTATTCACTTAATCCTCCACCCTTTCCCAAAGCCTGCGTGGTGGCATCTGAGCCATTGACAGATGATGATGACTGGACCGAAGTGCCACCTCAGTCATTACTATTTTTTGAAAACTGCAAGGAACCGGAACATATTTTTCTGTGAATGCCGGTGCATGAAGCTTTAGTGATAGCAGAGCGCTTATCTGCTTTACATGATCGCCTGATCAAACAGTTCTCATCATTTAGCGAAAAAGATCTGCGTACTCAATACCACCCTGATCTCAGTCAACTGGGCTGGCATTTGAACCATGTAGCCTTTATTGAGCAATACTGGTTACGTGAAGTTGTATTAGGGGATGATTCACGGACCCAAAAAAAGCATCAGCTGTATTTCCCTGAGATGATTGGTAAAACGAGCCGAGGTCAGCTGGCAGGCCTAACGGATTTTGATCAGTTGAGAAAAGATTATTCTGAGTCAGGAAAATTATGGGTGGAGCTCTCAACAGGACAATATGACCATCATTTATTGAAGAATAATTACCTTGGATGGTTTTTGCTTCAGCATGGTGAACAGCATCAGGAAACCATGCAGATGGTATTACAGCAAAGAGTGCAGACTGCAGAACCTGAGCTAAACATCCCTGTTAAATTATTTGCAGGACAGGCTCCCGTTCAGCCAGACTTACTGGTGCCTGCAGGGGATTATGAAATAGGATCTGCTGGCATATTGGCCTGCGATAATGAACAGGCAGTTCATGTTCAGCAGTTGCCGTCTTTTTGTATCTCCAGGAAAATGGTTAGCAATGCAGAATACCTGGGGTTTATGCAGGCAGGTGGCTACCTGTGTAAAGCGTACTGGTCGGACCCGGGCTGGTTATGGAAAGAAAGTGCCAGTCAACCTGCTCCGGACCACTGGCGTCAGGATAAGCAGAAAAACTGGTATTGTCTGTCACGGGATGGGGCAGAAGAGATAAAACTGAATGAAGCAGTAACCGGGCTTAGCTGGTTTGAGGCCGATGCCTTTGCCCGTTATGCTGATGCACGCTTACCGCATGAATTTGAGTGGGAAGCCGCGATGAAAAATGATACGCCTCTGTTCGCTACCACCGGCCAGGCATGGGAATGGTGCGCCAATACATTCTTTCCCTATGACAATTTTAAGGCTTTTCCTTATGATCGTTATTCCACACCCTGGTTTGATAATAAGCATTATGTGATGAGGGGCAGCAGTCCTTATACCTCTGACTGTGTCCGCAGTTACTCCTTTCGTAATTTCTATCAACCAGCCCAGCGCCACGTTTTTGCAGGTCTGAGACTGGCACGAGACTTGTGAGAGGATTGTGGTGACTATGCTCTCTGGTTTCGAACCCGTCGTTCAGGATAATTGCCGGGTATTGATTCTTGGTTCTATGCCGGGAGTGGCCTCATTGCAGAAACAGCAGTATTACGCCCATCCACGAAATGCTTTCTGGGCGATCATCAGCGAGTTGTTAAGCATTGAAGACAACAAAACTTATGAACAGCGCTGTTGCTTATTAAAAAACAGCGGTGTAGCTGTTTGGGATGTCCTTAAAGCATGCAGGCGGCCTGGCAGTCTCGACTCAAATATTGAACCAGCCTCTGAAAGCGCTAATGATTTTGAGAGATTGTTAATTGAGAATAAGAGCATCAGGGCTGTTTTTTTCAATGGAGCTGCGGCAGAAAGACTGTATCGAAAACATGTTTTAAAGCTAGTGAATAGTAAACATCCTGAACTGGTTTACCATTGTCTGCCATCAAGCAGTCCGGCCTATGCCTCCATGACGTATGAAGAAAAGCTCAAGCACTGGCATAAAATTATTGAATATATTTAGCCTGGAAAGGTGTTTAGAAGGATGTATTTCAGGCTGCAACCTGGTTGCGTCCATCCTTTTTAGCCTGGTAGAGGTTTTCATCACAGCGCTTCATCCATTCTTCCCAGTGCTCGCCGGCTTTTAGTGTTGCGACACCTGCACTGACGGTTACTTTGCTGTAGGGCAGGAGTTCCAGCGAGGCAATCGCGCTGCACAATTCTGTTGCAAGCCGTTTTCCATCCTCAGCATCGGTATCATATAGAAGAACCAGAAATTCCTCGCCACCTACACGGAAGACTTTGTCAGCACGACGAACTCGAGTTTTAAAGAATTCGCCTATACCACGAAGGACTTTGTCACCTTCGGCGTGCCCAAGTGTGTCATTGATAACTTTGAAATGGTCTATATCGAACTCAATCAGCGTCATGGGGGTTGAGGTTCGATTATTTTGATGGATAGTCTGTTCAAGTGTCTCATTAAGCAGTAAGCGGTTGTGAAGGCCGGTAAGCGGGTCCGTGATGACATGCTGTTCCAGTGTGTTTTGCTGATCAGTAATAAGCTGCACAAACATAGCTGACAATGCACTGACAGCAAGAATGGTGAAAATGAATCTCACAACCAAAGGAAAATCAAGGATCATCCAGGCCTGCGGGAGTATGAATGCGAGGAAAATAAAATTCGCAATCCATGCCTGCCTTTTAGGCAGCATAAAATAGATGGCAAGTATAACGGGGAAGGCCCAGTAGGTAACCACCATGCCCTGCTGCCTTAAGGCAAGAACTAGAAATAGCGTCAT
>DAOVWW010000342.1 GCA_030636465.1 Gammaproteobacteria bacterium | reverse complement strand
GATCGCGTACTTGTAGTAACTGCAGACGAAACTATGCGGATTAACTGGATACGTGAGCGCAGTGGCTTAGATAATAGACAGATAGAATCGATCATGGCTACTCAAGCCAGTGATGATGAACGAAAATATGTGGCAGATGATGTTATAGAAAATAATGGGTCTCTTGGGTCATTATTTTTTAAGACTAAAGAGCTGGATAAAAAGTATAAGACATTAGCATCTCTAAATGCCCCATAGACTGCCAATGCACTTCTCCTGGAACTTGGAACTGATTCTAAGTCCTATATTCCGCATTAATACGAACATACTCATGACTAAGATCAGAGGTCCAAACCGTTACTGATTCTGCTGAATTACCTAAGCTAATATCTATAGTAATATCCGTGCTGGCAACTGCTACTTGTCCCACCTCTTCTGTATATCCAGGATCAGGCTCGCCTGCTGTAATGATGGTAACATCGTTCAAGCTTATACTTACCTGGTTAATATTCAGTTCACTTACCGGAGCACGGCCCACCGCTGCCAGTATGCGCCCCCAGTTCGGGTCAGAAGCAAATAATGCTGTCTTGACTAATGGTGATTCGGCAACGGTATAGGCGACAGCAAGACAATCGGCTTCAGATTCGGCACCTGAGACATTGATGGTGATAAATTTTGTAGCACCTTCCGCGTCACGAATTATGGCCTGGGCCAGATCCTGCATAAGTGCGATGAAAGCCTTAGTAAATTGATCGAACTCAGCGCAGCCTATTTCTATCGCTGGCATGTTTATCGCACCGCTAGCCAATAGGGTACAGGCGTCATTTGTTGACGTATCACCGTCTACAGTGATGCGATTAAATGAGACAGCTGTCGCCATGTTCAGCATTTTCTGTAGTGCTGCAGGCTCAATGGCTGCATCAGTAGCAATATAAGCCAGCATGGTTGCCATGTTAGGTCGAATCATGCCTGCACCTTTTGACATCCCTGTAATCACCACATCTTTGCCTGCAATATTTATTTTTCTCGAAAATAGTTTGGCTACAGTATCGGTAGTCATTATCGCTTTTGACGCATGCACCCAGGCATCAGTATCCGTACTGAGAGTTTTTATACATTCTGGAATTGCCTGTGAGAAGGCACTGACTGGCAGTTGCTCACCAATAACACCTGTTGAATACGGCAGTACTTCGTTGCTATCACAGTGGAGATTGTCTGCCAGAACCTGGCAGCATCGAATTGTATTTTTTACACCCTGCTCGCCTGTCCCGGCATTTGCATTGCCGGAGTTAATCAGCAAAGCCCTGGGCTGCACATGGTTCAGGTGTTTTTTAGCTAACAGTACCGGCGCTGCCGAAAACCTGTTTTGTGTGAAGACAGCTGCGCAATGGGTGCCAGCCTGACATTCAATAATGACAATGTCGTCTCTGTCTGCGTAACGGATACCTGCCGCTGCACTAGCTAGTCGTATTCCTTTTACCGGGTAGATTGTCATGATGATTATTTTCTTCTGCGGCAAGCGCACTCAGACTATTAACAAAATAAACTTTTCCGTTTTGATCGAATTAATTCGAACCTACATGAATATTAGCTAGCCCGCAGCTAATGCGGGAAATAAAATCCAATGAGATAAAAAAATATCTGTTGCAGCTTTTTTATGCAATTTTACCGTGACATTGTTTGAACTTCTTACCGGAACCACAGGGACAGGGCTCATTCCTGCCTACTTTCTTTTCCTGTCTTACAAACGGGGTGTGCGATTCATCCGTTCCAGCTACAGGCATTTCTTCAGCCGGGATTGCATTCGCATCCGGGTGATTAAATTCCATATCCTGCTGCTGTTGCTGCTGCATATTTGCTTCCATCTCAGCCAGTTCATTATCTTCACGTAACTGTACTCGAGCAAGCAAGGTGGTTATTTCGTGTTTGATGCGTACTAACATGGCGGTAAACATTTCGAAAGCTTCGCGCTTGAACTCCTGCTTTGGGTCCTTCTGCGCATAGCCGCGTAGACCTATGCCCTGTCGCAAATGATCCATCGATGCCAGGTGGTCTTTCCAGTGACTATCTAAAACTTGTAGGGTTATGGCCTTTTCCAGGTGATTCATCACGTCACTGCCATAAAGGGCAAGTTTATCTTCGTAGGTTTTATCTATCGCTGCATGAATGCGCTCACGCAGGCTTTCTTCGTGTAATTCATTATCTTCATCCATCCATTTACGAAGCGACAGTTGTTGACCAAATTCACCTTCCATGTCTTCTTCAAGGTGCTCAAGGTCCCATTGTTCTGGCATGCTGCCGGGGACGATATAGTTCGATATTGCTGTTTCAACAACTTCCTGACGGATTTTGGTAATATTTCCCGAAATATCATCCGTATTCATTAAATCATTACGTTGTTGATAAATAACTTTGCGCTGTTCATTGGCTACATCATCATATTCAAGCAACTGTTTACGAATATCGAAATTGTGCCCTTCAACCTTGCGTTGTGCATTTTCTATGGCCTTGCTCACCCATG
>DAOVWW010000201.1 GCA_030636465.1 Gammaproteobacteria bacterium | reverse complement strand
GAGCGTTGGACGACCATCTCGCATTTCGCGACGTCGAAACATCAGCCTACGACCGCGGTCAGCAAAGCGATGCTGGCGCAAGGCTGGATCAAACGTGTGATCGCGGCATTAAATCCATTTGACCAGCGCGTTAGTAATTTCCATGAGAATGAGGCGAGCACGATTACCAGCATGATTGCGCAGGCAGGCACACCTTATAACGGTGCAGTAGCCGTGACGCAGGATTCTGTTGCTGATATCGGTTTGATTGAAGCCTACCAGAGCATTCTGGAGCGAGGTGAAGATCTGAGTATTAATGCCGGCTTTAATGATGCAGCAGCCAATACTCAATTACTGAATGCGGCAACCAGGTTGTCAGACCTTTACATGCTACTAGGGAATGAAGCCTATGCCGATGCCCAGGACCCGACCATTGGTTTTGATACGGGCAGTGAATTCGGTAGTCTGGCTTCTTCAATGTTCAGCTTTAAAAACCAGCTGGATTCAAACATGGAAGAAGAACTGGTGCTATTACGAGGTCGTGATGATGCACACGGTGGTGTTCAGGGCTTCCCGGTTTATAACCGATTGCTGTGGAACTTTACTCAGGGTGAAGGTGAAGCTGCTTATGTGCAGAATTACCGGGTAACCGATCAGAACAATGACGGCGCCACGAATGAGATTGATGCGAAGCTGCTCTATCCACAGGGTCATGGTGATGCCTGGGGCCACTATTTAACCTCGATCAAAACACATTATCGTTTGATGCGACATGCGAACTTTACCTGGTTGCCGAGAACTGAGTCGGTAACCGTTGGTGGCAGCGTGCTACAGGTGGATTACCTGGATGAACGTAAGTTTGCCAGGGCTGCGGCGGCCAAATCCAGGGCTGGGGTTGAAATTGTTAACCTGACGTATCGTGATAAATACGTCGAATCACCAACCGGCCAGTGGCAGGGTTATAAAGACACTGATACAAATCGTGCCTGGGGTGTTGATGGCTGGGCACGTCGAAGCGGACAGGCTGCTTATTTAGACTGGATAACCGCGAATGCAATTCTGCCAGCACAGGACCTTAATCCAGCGCATACCGGTATTGATAAAATTGACCGTACGACCGTGGCCGAGCTGGCAGAAATAGTCTCGGGCTTTAACGAAGTGCAATCTCAAATGGACAAGTCCGATGCTGGACTAAATCCATTAGGACTTGCCAAGGGTGTAGTACCGTTTGATATTGATCCTAATTTCCTTGCTGTTGGTTCGACGATTCAGGGCAAAAATCATTTTGACCAGATTTATGATCGTGCACTGGTGGCTCTGGATAATGCGGTCAAGGTGTTTGATCATGCCAAACAGCAGACGCAGTCATTACATGAAGTTCAGGATGATGTCGATCTGCTGGAAAGAACAGCACTGGAACAACGGCTGGACTTTAAACACCGCTTGATTGAAATCTATGGCACACCGTATGCCGGTGATATTGGGCCGGGTAAAACCTATACCGATGGCTATGATGGTGCCGATATTAAAAAGTATATGTATGTATCAACCGGGCTGAGCGGAGAGTTAAGCCAACCGGATGCAGAATTTACGGCCTATTATGAAAAAATAAAACTCGGTGGTATCGATGCAGACGCGCATTCCTTCCCGGGTGATCTGGCCTATGGAACAACTGTTTTAGAAGATACACAGGCAGTCAGCTATCCGATTGTATCGGGTGCAGACTGGGGTTTTGTTGCCAATGAAGCAATGGGGCAGCGTAAGGCGCCGGGTAAAATTCAACTGGCCATTTCAGACCTGTTACAGGCGCAAATTACCTATAACCGTAAGCTGAAGGACTACGATAACCTGCTAGAAAATGTAAAAGATGCCGTTGAATTATTACAGGCGGAATACAATTTACAGACGGAAACGATTGATGTCTTAACAGGCTATAAAGGCGAAATAGAAGGATTTAATAAGGAAATTGTTTTTGCTACAGGAGCTTCACTGGCGGCACGGCGTGCAGCAACAGTTTCCCGTGACACAGCTGCTGCTATAGTTGAAGCCTTTCCTAAGAGCTTTGGTGTTTCCAATGACGTAACGTCAGTAGGTAGATCTGTCGCTATTGGCCTTGGTGCTGTTGCTTCAAATGGTTTTGATCTTCTTGCTGATGCTTCAGACTTTGGTATTGCAAACTTTGAAGCTTCAAAAGAATCCGCAGATTTACAAAATGAAATCAACCTGATTGAAAATACAACTAATGTTGATTTGGAAGTACGTTTAAGAACGGTTGAAAAACTCTGGCGTCAGGAAGTCGCTGTTCGCCTGGAAGTGTTTAACCAGGCCGAGGTGATTCAGCAATCACTGGCTCAATTCAAGAAACTGCAAGCTGAAGGCTCGCAGTTACTGGAAAAACGCCGGCAGTTTGAAGCGTTTATTGCCGGTGATACTACACGCCAGCGTTACCGTGATATGACTTTCCGTATTTTCCGTAATGATGCGTTGCAAAAATACCGCGCCGCCTTTGATCTGGCTGCTCGTTATGTTTATCTCACAGCCACGGCTTATGATTATGAAACCAATCTGCTGGGTGACGTTGCAGGGGCAGGGCGTAGTTTCTTAACTGATATAGTTAAACAACGTAGCCTCGGCCAGGTGATTGATGGTCTGCCTATTGCTGGAACACCGGGACTGGCGGATGTGCTCGGTCAGCTTAAGCTGAACTTCGATGTCTATCGCGGCCAGCTTGGCTTTAATAACCCGCAAATTGAAACCAACCGTTTCTCATTAAGAAAAGAACTGTACGAAATTCCTGGTACTGAAGATGCGGATGCAGAATGGGAACAGATTCTTAGTAATAGTTATGAACGGAACCTGTGGGATATACCGGAGTTCCGTCGTTATGCACGGCCTTTCGCAGCGGATAATGGTGTGGAACAACCGGGTCTGGTAGTCAAGTTTAATAGCTCGGTAACCTTTGGGATGAACTTCTTTGGCAATAAGTTGACAGGGGGAGATAGTGCCTATGACCCAACCAACTTCGCCACCAAGATCCGTTCAGTGGGCACCTGGTTCAATAATTACAACAGTACGACGCTTTCAAATACACCTCGTATTTACCTGATACCGGTAGGTATGGATGTGTTGCGATCACCGAATGGTGATAATTTCGAAACCCGTCGCTGGCGTGTTATCGACCAGAAATTGCCAGCACCATTCCCGGTTGGGGCAACTGATTTATCAAACCCTGACTGGATACCTGCCAATGACTCTCTCAGCGATACTTATGGAGAAATCCGCAGGCATTCGAGTTACCGTGCCTATCATGACAGTGGTGAATATAACAAAGCTGAGACCTCAACCGATTCAAGACTGGTTGGGCGCTCAGTCTGGAATACAGATTGGATGCTCATTATTCCAGGGGGTACGCTGTTAAATAATTCAGAAGAAGGCTTACAGCAATTTGTCTGTGGTCAGGGAGTTAACAGTGAACCCAAAACCTGTGATGACCGTGATCACCAGGGTGTAAAAGATATTCTTCTTTACTTTGAAACTTATGGCTTCTCAGGTAACTAGGGTGATGACAATGAAAAATGATATTAAAAAAATGCTGTTTATTTTTGTCTTACTCATGTTACCGGCTGCAGTGGCATTAGCGGTGATCCCCGAGCCGGATAATATTATTTTTGGTGATATTACGCTGGATGGAGTAGCGATAACGGCCACCAATACAGATGTCAGTATTGTTGTCGAGTATGCCGATAAAGAGCTTGCTAGCTATACCATGGGTTCAAAGGAGCTGGCGAATAATAAATATTTACTGGAAATTTCACTGGATTCAATATTGCAGAGAAATGAAAGTTCGGTTCGAGACGGTGACTTACTGGTGCTGTATTACAAAACAGCAAATTCCAGAGTAAAGGCAGCGGAAGTCGTTGTTAACGAGCGTGGAACCAGAATGGAAGTAAATTTAAATCTGCAAAGCGAAGACCTGGTTATTGCAGCAGATAATTCCGCAATCGATTCAGATGAGGATGGAATTTCTGATGTTTATGAAGTTGCGAATGGACTCAATCCACTCGATGCAAACGATGCTATTTTAGATAGTGATGGAGATGGTGTAACTAATCTTGTTGAATATCAGAATGG
>DAOVWW010000013.1 GCA_030636465.1 Gammaproteobacteria bacterium | reverse complement strand
TGAAATGGTATAAAAAGGCTGCAGACCTCGGTGATGCAACCGCACAGTTTAAAATGGGATATTTCTTTTATTCTGGAATTGGTGGTGATAAAAAAGACTCAAAGGCATGGTTTGAAAAAGCTGCAGCCCAGGGAAACACCGAGGCAAAAGGATATTTAGACGAAATAGCTTATAGCGAGGGCCTTAAAAATAAATGAGTGACAGCAGTATTAGTTATGGTGGTTTCTGGAAGCGCGTAATTGCCTATTTGATTGATGGGCTGATTATAGCGGTTCCGATCACCATGGTTTTTGGTACAGTTATCCCAGATGTGATGATGGCGGAAAATGTTCAGGCAAAACCTTTCGCAGTGACGGTTCCTCAACTGGTGATGATTATTACCAGCTGGGTCTATTTTGCAGGACTGGAGAGTTCAGAATGGCAGGCTACGGTCGGGAAGAAGATTCTTGGTATGAAGGTGACCGATGCTGCTGGACAGCGAATCAATTTTATCAAGGCGACTGTTCGTTATTTATCAAAAATTCTCTCATCATTTATTTTTATGATCGGGTTTATTATGGTTGTATTTACAGCCCAGAAAAAAGGTTTACATGATTTTATTGCGGGAACTTTAGTTGAGAATAGACGTTAAGTTGATACACATGGTTGGTCTGGGAGTATTGAATAAAATAAGCAACAGAGGATGATGGATGACTAAATTAAGTTATTTGGTATTAATAATTTTCTCAGTATTTTCATTACCGGTAAACGCGAGAGGAGAAAATAATAGTGAGAAAATATACACAGAAATTGCATCTGCAATTGACGTTTATATAAGCAATGTAAATTCATTAAGACCTCATCTTGATAACACCAGGTTTAATTCAGAAGAACTGCTGCTACAGTTGGATCTGGATGAATCACGAATTATTGACTATGTCAGCAAGGCTATAAATTTTGAGCAATACAGCGGATTGCTTAGAGGTGTTAATGGAACAATAAAGAGTCGTGCTGGAAACGCTCTTGATCAATCTGTGCTGCTGGCATCCTTACTTAATTCAGCCGGTTGGGAAACGCGTATAGTTTCCGGTCATTTGAATGAACAGGATGCATTGCGCCTGATTGGACTGATTGTTCCTGTTGCAATAGAAAATGACCTGGGGCAGGAGAATACACTTCAGCCTGCTCTAGAAAAGTTTAGTTTAAAAGCACCTGACACAACTAAACAATCACAAGTTCAACAGCTTTATGATGATACTCAAAAGTCTAAAGAGCTGATTCAAAAAGCACTTGATCGACGCGGAATCAGTTTGACACCTCAAAAGATGGACGATGTGCTAGTTAAGGAAGCACAGGCTTACTTTTGGATTGAGTATCGCCTCACGGCTGGAAACAAATGGCTTGCGGTTCACCCTGCATTCGGGCAATCAAAAGCTATGCCCGTTGTAGAAGCTACCGCATATTTTAAAGACAGTGTGCCAGAGGAATACCAGCAAAAATTACAAATTGAAGCATTTATCGAACAGCGTATTGGTTCAAAAACCAGCGTCGCTTCAGTAATGAAACCATGGCAACGTCCAGTAGCAAACCTCGATGGAGTAGCACTTACTTATATCAATGTTCCAGATGGCCTGCGCTTAGATAACCTAACTGACCTTGAAGACGTAGTTAAGAAAACTCGATTATTTTCCCCGGTATTTAATGGTGCACCTGCAGGCGGATCACTTTTCGACCTTAAAGGCAGGCTTGTTGATCGTATGGCGGTTGAATCAGACAGTCTCGGTATGTCTGCTTTATTTCAGACTTTTTCCGATAAGACCGACAACGCGTTGAGTGCTTTGTCCAACTCGAAGGAAAAAAAGTCCAACTTTTCCCTGGTTTCACACTGGCTGGAATTCACTTTTACTTCTCCGGGAGGGAAAGAACGAAAGTATCGGCGTTATATCTACGGGCCTTATGCAGAAGGAACGAATGGGAATAGTATGAAGCTGGCATTAATGACTGAACATACGTTCATGGTCAATACTGGCAGACAGTCGCTTGATTACCTTTCTGATAGGTATCTGAATCACCTGGTTGAAAATAATAAGCAACTAAAAACACTGCTGCATCATTTTTTATTAAAAGACAAAAAGACGGTAATGCCGAAGGATTCATTGCCACAGGATATTGAGGGACTTGCACAGTACCGTTTATTTAATAGCATGCCTGGTACTGATGGCTGGATTTCTTACAGGGCAGAACCCGGATTAATCAGTTTCAGAAATGGCTATAGTAATTTTGATACACCTTTCTTTAATGTCGATATTATTGCTAACAAACGCCGGCTGCTGGAGAAAAAAAGCGATGGTATGTATAGCCGCCCTCACCGGGATATCGCACTTGGGGTGTGGGAAACAGCAACAGAAAGAGTGCCTGCAACGGCCAGAGGTTCACGTCAACGGCACCTCGATACCTTTAAGATTATAGAAGCTGCAAAACAGCAAGGTATACTTCTCCAGCTTATTTCTAATGCTAAGGAACTGGATAGTGCAAAACTATCACTGGATGACAGAACCAGGTATTTCATCCAGAATGATCTTGATGCGGGTTACCTGGTCCTGGTCCCGAGCAAAAAGCCGCAAGGCCTGGCATTGAATGGCTGGTGGCGAATTCACAAATCAACAGGGCAAACTCTGGGTATGGCGAGTAATGGCAGAGGAACAGAATTATATGAATATGCTGTCAGTCAACTTAACAATGCCATGACGCTGGTCAATGGCCTGAGAAACCTGAAGAAATGTGAGGGACAAGGTTCGATGGCACAGGAACTCTGCTGTTACATGAATGCCAATGCTAGCAATATTGGTGGAATGGCCTATGGAAATGTCATGACTGCAGGGATGGGTGCGGCGGGTGCTGCACTTTATACGATAGTAGACTTTGGCCTTGCCGAAACCACGGGACAGGGATTGGCTCCTCCGGTTGAAGTGCTTGATTGCGGTGGCCTTTAGAATGCTGCTAGTTTTGATGAAAGGACTGAATCGATTCTATTCGGATAATGCAAAATTGGAGCAGTGTAACCCCAGCAATGAGAATTAGTCGATACATGAAGCTTTTAAGATTTGCCGTCCTTTTCTCCATGGTTATTATTGCGAGCACCCAGTTTTTGTCCATGGTTGCATTCGCCGCTGTCCAGTACGAAACTGAGCCGAATAACACCCCAGCTGAAGCAAACAAGCTCACCGGTCCGATCACCATCATGGGCGCCATGGCAGGAGGCGATCAGGACGGCTTCATATGGACAGTCTCTGATGTTGATGCACATCATTCCTGGAGTTTTGAACTGTCAGGCATTGCCGATGCGCTAACCCAGGTGGAATTTATTCGACTCATTTATACAGATGATGGCAAAGAAGTAGCGAAAAAAGAAACATTACTCAAATTTGGCAGTCGTGATGGTTCTCGCCCGGTTCAGATTAATGATCTGATATTTGAGCCCGGTGAGTATCTTATAGCCATTGCTCGTGCCGGTGGAGGCCCAAAGAAGCCGGGTTTTTTAGCAACAACTGATCTAAATCTCACTGCCGTAAGCAAAACGTCAGAGGATCTGCCTGCTGACTCTGGGCCTGATGAAAAACAAATATCACCACAGGAACAGTACCGCCTCAACATTAAACAAGGCCGGAAGCTCAACGCCAAAGTACTGGCTAAAAACTCAGCAGAGAAGCCCTATAAACTTCGTACAGGTCAGTACTACAACATTTATGCAGACCAACCTGGCATCTGGACCAGCCTGCAGATATCGGACAAAGACACTGGGCATCGCTGGGAAATTTCAGGACGCACCGCTATCGGACGTAAGTTTAATGTTTTCCTTAAAGATGGAAGTGGTAAAAAACTGGCGCAGGCAACTACCGATAGATCAGGTAAGTTTTCGATGCCTGATCTGGGCCTGGAAAAAGGTGACTATCCTATAGAACTAACGGGCAGTGATGGGAACGTAATACGTACCTTATCGATCAGGGCAACCGGGCAACGTGTTGCAGGTGATGAGGCCGAACCCAATGATCGCTGGGAACTGGCCAACCGGGTGGATCTGAGCAAAGCTGTTCATGGCCGGGCAGGTAAGGATAACGATTACGACTATTTTCGTTTTAGCCTGTCTGGTGAAAATGCCAACGATACCAGAACTATCAAGTTGGATGGCATGGAAGGTATGAGCTATGAACTCTGCCTTATGGATAGCAACAAGGAAATTATGCAATGCCGTACGGCAAAAACTCGTATCGCATTAGTCGACCTTTCTCTAAATTCTGGTGATTACGGCTTATACATAGCACGCAGCAAAAAAGATGCCGAGTACACGCTCAGCATGGAACAGGGCGCACCTCACAAAGCCATTCAGGAATCAGAGCCTAACGACAAATTCGCCTACTCAGGCGCAATGAATGCCAGGCGGATAGCAAAGGGTCGCTTTGCAGGCAAGGACACAGATTATTATCGCTTCACGGTATCGGGTGATCCTCAACTATGGCGTATTCAGGCGGTGGGTGATGGGATTTCGCGTATCACTCTTGTCGATGCAAAAGGCAGTGGTAAATATCAACTGGATGTTCCATCTGGTACACGACGAGCGCGTCTGTCTAATGTCTTTCTATTACCGGGAACGCATTATGTAGCAGTGAAGGGTAATGAAGGCTCCTACATACTCAGAGTATTGCCGCTAGGACCGCCTAATCCTGATGCCGAACTTGAACCTAATAATGATCCCGGTCATGCACAGATCCTCAGCTTCGGGCAGACAAGAATTGGCCTGCTGGAACATAAGTCTGCTGATGATTACTACCGTTTCCAGCTGACGGGAAATGAAAATATACGGCTAAGCATTGAACCACCGGCTGATGGCAGGGTAGTTTTAAGAATGTCTGGTAAAAATATTCCCTACATACGTAAAGTTGAAGATATTGGCAAACCGGCAGTCATAGAAGGGCTGTTTCCTGCGGGAGATTACAGTATTCAGCTGGAAGCACCGACCCCAAGTGATGCCGAGTACAGGCTTAAGCTTGAAAGGTTGCCACGTTTTTCTTGTAGCAAGGGATGCGAAATTCCGGGCCAGGTTTCTGCCGCGGATGATTTAGTTAAGTTACCTGTTTCACTAAAATTTGAGACCGAGGCCAGCAAGCTTTCGGCATACCGCTCAACTGGACAAAAACTTACTGCTAAGCTTAGTTTGACTAACCAGGGGCAGGAAGCTGTTACGGTAAAGTTAGAGGCTGCAAGTAATGATTACCGTTGGCGTACATCGTTTGATAAATCACCAGTAGAAATCCAGGCAGGTGGGAATGTGTCAGTGCCTGTACAGATATATGCTCCAAAAGATGCCTGGGCAGGCTGGCCAGTACGCATCAGTATGCGTGCCTATACAGATAGTGGTGCCCAGGTTGAAACTTATACTGAAATTAATGTAGATGCTGGAAGCCATGTGGTGGCTCCATTCCTGGACTGGTCGGTTCCGCCGACTATGCTGGGTGGTTTTAATGTAGCCTGGAAGGAACTGGGTGGTGTCAGATTAGCCCTTGATAATGAAAAAAAGGAAGGTGATGTTCCGGGGCTAGGCCGTTACTTTCATCAGTTATTTGATAACAAGTCAGCTGAAAGAACTGGTCTTTCATTGCAGGGTGGACACAAGCTGGAAAAGGTTCCGGTAACGGTTGAACTCGCTGGTGATGGTCCGGTTGATGTAGTGGGTATCGTTTTGAATCCTATGGGGCGCCATCAGCTTGCCGATGCCCTCGGGGATTTTGAGCTGCAGCTGTCTGTTGATGGTGAAAACTTTGAAACCGTATTAAAAGCAAAGCTGCAGCCTTTAGCCATAGATCAGTTCTTCGTATTGGAGAAACCCTTTTCAGCAAGCTTCGCCAGGCTGATTCTTCTATCTTCACAATCAGGAAAAACAAATGGTAAGTTAGCACTCGGTGAATGGAAAGTCATCGCCAGACCTGGGGTCGATATCAGCAATGGAAAAAGCCTCAATATTGCTAAGCCAGAATTGGGTGGTCACGTGGTATGGGCAAGCCCGAGGATATCCCGTGACAGGGATTCGGTAATTCTTACAGAAAAATCTGATAGCAAGACCGCCAGTTTGAAAGCCGGGCAAGCGGTTAATTGGGTTATTGCTTTTGAACATGAGCGCGCTGCCCGTATAACCCGACTTGAATGGGGTGATTCAGAAAAGGCAAAACCAGAACAGAAAATTAGAAAGGTAAAAGTATTCTCCTCAATGAATAGCCCTGTTGGGCCATGGAAATTACTCGCTGACTGGGACGTGGCTGCCAGTCAAACACTGGAATTAGATTCGGGTAAGGAGAATTGGGCACGTTATCTACGCTTCTCTACGGAAGGTCCTGAAAAACGCGGCCATCTGGCTTTCCCTGAAATTATACGAGTCTTTGAGCAACTTGCTGATGAAAAGTATCGATCGATTTTAGGCGAGTGGGGTATTGCGTCACGTGATGCTATCTATGAGCTGCTTGCCGGACTTAATATCACCACAGCAACTGAGCTTTCGTCAGCCAATAATAGTAAAGCAGCAGCACTGACGATTAAACCAGATCAATTGTACGAGGGTAGAGTTGCGCTAGCTCGAGTAACGGACTGGTACAGTGTCAGCATACCTGAAGATAAAAACACCCTGGAACTGAAACTGGGTGGTGATCCTACTGTACGTTCTGTTATAACGATTGAGGATGCTAAGGGCAGTGCTGTGCCTGTGCGGCTCAGGAAGGATGAACATAACAGCCATCATTATAAAGCAACGGTAGAGCTTGGTGAAAAGTATTATGTAAAAGTAGAAGAACCACCACGTTCAGTAGTTTTCGTCTGGGATAACAGCGGCAGTGTCATCCCGTATTTTCCAATGATCAGAAATGCAATAAACAGCTATGTTAGTGGCGTTCGACCGGGGATTGATGTCGCCAATATGCTGGTTTTGGGGGGTGACTTCTTACTCAAAGACTGGTCCGGAGAGCCTTATGTTCTGCAAACTACATTGAATGACTATAAAGGTGGCGCAAACAGCAGCGCTGCCGAGCCGGCACTTATTCGTGCTGCCGAAGCCCTGGCCGACAGGCCGGGAACCAAAGCGGTAGTGCTGATTACCGATGCAGAAACGGGACGAGACGATAAAGAACTCTGGCCACTTTTTGATAAGGTGCGCCCGCGTATATTTACTATCAGAGTGGGTTCTTCACATGGAGTGCCTGAAGATCTTATGCAGTCATGGGCCAATGTGAACAATGGTTATTACGACAACACTCTGACCAGCACACAGATGGATCGTGCCTTTGATCGGGCTAAAACAATGTTACGTCAGCCTGCCGATTATACCCTTGAAGCTGTGATGACTTTTGAAGAAGCTCCGGGGCCAGGAACTTTGAATGTCGTTGCGAAGAAAAAGGGTTTGAGCGGCGGCGCGGTTGAGCTGATCCTCGATGCTTCCGGCAGCATGTTGAAAAGACTGGATGGAAAACGTCGTATTAATATAGCCAAAGAAGTATTGACTAAGGCCGTTACAGATATCATTCCAGCGGGTACACCAGTTGCCCTACGAGTGTTCGGCCATAAGAAGCCGAATGCCTGCGAGACTGATCTGGAGATTAAACTACAGCCTCTCAAACCGGCTGCTGCGAAGAAAACCATCAGCAAGATCAATGCAAAGAATCTGGCTAAGACGCCGATTGCAGCTTCACTGGCGAAAGTAGAGTCTGACCTGGCTAAAGTGAAAGGTAAGAAAATCGTCATTCTCGTCACCGATGGTGAAGAGACCTGTGAAGGTAAACCTGCAGAAGTGCTGAAGAGACTGGCGGATAAAGGTTTCGATATCCGTCTAAACATAGTTGGATTTGCTATTGATGATGCGGAGCTAAAACGGCAGTTTGAAAGCTGGGCAGAGCAGGGCGGTGGTAAGTACTTTGATGCCAGTGACGAGGCATCGCTGAACCAGTCGGTGAATGATGCTTTACGCACGCCATATTCAGTCCATGATCAGTCAGGTCAGCTGGTTGCGGAAGGGACTATTGGTGGAGATCCATTGATGCTTGATGCAGGCTTCTACAGAATCAAGGTATCGGGTTCCTCGCCTAAGGGGTTTGAGAAGATCGAGGTTGTTGGTGAGAAAGAACTGGTGCTAGAGTATTAAGGATATGATTAAGTTCCAAGTTCCAAGTTCCAAGTCTACTCGTCATTGCGAGCGAAGCGCGGCAATCTCTTGTTCTAATTACCAGGCACTTAGAAATTGCTTCGTCACTACGCTCCTCGCAATGACGATAAAAATCATAACTAAATAAAAACTACAGGAAGGAAAAAATGAAAAAAATAATAAGTCTACTGGCAGTATTGTCGTTAACTGCATGCGGTGGTGATGATAATAGCGGTTCATCAGGTAAAGAACATGGTGGAACATTTAAGGCTACCATGGGCGACAGGACGATTAATGTTGCCGTGAGGTGCTTTAACTTTGAGAGTGAGAAATTTGATACGCAATTTGTATTTGCATCTGATGAGTTTGGAAACAAGGATACAGATGGAGATGGAATTGCAATAAGAGGCGACAGGATAAATATAGGTAAAGATAAAAGTCCCATCCCGATCGATGGGATTAGTCTGGATATAGTAATTGATGGCGTTAAATATTCAGCAGATCCACCGATGTTTGGTCAGGCAAAGAATCAATCATGGACAAAGAATGCAAATGGGATAAGTGGAAAAGACAAACTCATGAAAGAAGATGATCCTTCAATGAATGGGTATCCCATTACTTATGAGGTGGTTTGCAAATGAAATATTTAAACCTCACTTTAATCTATAGCTTACCTGGTTTGCTTTTGTTAACCCTATTGTTTCAGCCAGCCTATGCAGCAGATTATTCAGGAAACATTTCAGAAGAGTATTTACGCTCGCAGTTCACATTTGAAGCTGGCGATAAACTTAAATATTCCGAATGCAAAAAGAAGTCTTACCCTACCTGTACCTATATTTGGGGAGCAGCACATAAAAAAGATGGAGTCAGATTAAAACATGGACTGGAGCCTGAAGGTAACCAGCTAATGATAGTCTATGCCCAGGCGAGTAGTAAAAAGGATTTTGAGCGCGTACTGGCAACGTATAAGGATGCTGTAAAAGTTGACGGGCTGGCTGCAGAAGCGGTCTGGTCAAAGAAACGTGGTCAGCTTTCAATGATTACCGACAGTAATCTAGTCGTTCACGTTAATGTACGAGATAAAGGCAGCAGTGATCGTAAAAGTAAATCGATTACTATTGCTCAGGACTTATTAAAGAAATTATAAAAAATGCCTGGTAATCTGAGTATTAATACTCAGATATAATTTGGCTCGATGGCTTGGAATTGTCGAAGTGTTGTAAAGTCATGAACAATCATCTCACATCCAGACTTACTACCAGACTTACTAGAAATACCCTAAATTTATAAATGGAGGAATAAATGACCAATCCAGGTGTAGAAAAACAAACGGCAGGTTCACAATCCAGTGTTCTTAAGACGAAATTCACAAAGCCTTTATCTAAGGGGTGTGGTTTCATATCCCTGTTTTTCTTTGCCTTTTTCGTTTGGGGCGTTTATTCCATGTTTTCTTCAAAAAGTGAAGAGGTGCAGGTAACTGGAACAGTGGTAGCCTATTCGGAACAAGAAGCCATCGGCCCTAGTTCAAAAATGGTTATCTATTTTTCACCAATTGTTAATTATTCTTTTGAGGGAGTCGACTATACCGTTACATTATTAACTACAGATTTAGCACCCGAATACCCTGTAAAATCCAGCATTGCTCTATTTGTCGATCCTGATTATCCTGAGCATGCTTCCGATGATGATTCCATAAGTTCTTCCTTTATGTATCTTCCATTTCTTATTCTTGCAATTATTAGTTTTATGGCTTACCGATATCTAAAAGGATTTCAAATTAATTTGAAAGATTCTGAAATGGGAAGAGCTATTCTTCAAACAAAATCAGGGGCAGTGCCGGCCAAAGAAGCATCTGACCCTGTCGTAGAAATTCAGGTTGATGGAAGCGATATTGATAAAACTAAACCTAAAGAAGGCACAGCAAAATCAGCAATAATTATAGGGCTGATAGTTTTAAGTATAGGTGGGGGTCTTGGCTATTCCGCTTATTTAGATTATGCACGTGGAGCAAGACTTGAAAAATCTGATGTAACCGTTGTCGGGCAAATTATTGGTGAACAACGTAATCACACATCGAGTGGCAGTCATACGAATAAGGAGCTCAGAAGATTTACCATTGCATATAGCTACAAAGAAGTGGATTATCAGTATGAAACACGCGATTCACTTAACGAATATAATCCCGGTGATAAAGTGGAGTTGAAAGTTAACCCTGATGACCCTGAAGAAGCTGCGATCAATTATGTTACTGAGCTTTATGGAAATAGTAACATTAAGTGGTTTGCTCTCTTATTTCTAGTTATTGGTGTATTGATAACTTATGGCGGGATTACAATGGCTTTAAAAAAGAAAAACACTTAATCAGCCTTTAAACTCATATCCGTGTAAAGAGAGGCACCCGTGATCGTAAAAGTAAGTCGATTACTATTGCACGGGACTTATTAAAGAAATTATAAAAAAGGGTGTCAGCATCTTCTGCTAGCATCAGTTTGAATTACAAGATGGGAGATAAATATGTTTGATCCACAAAAAACCTTGAACCTGGTTAAAGATGGCCTGCTGGAACCTGGTAAAACCTGGCAGTCGTACCTGGATGAAAATCATGACTGTAAGGAAACGGCTATTTTATTGACGGGCCCTTTGATCCTCGTCTCAGTCATACTCTCATCAATCCTCGGCTGGGTTTTTAGCAGTCAATACATGTTTGCCCACAGAGGCGGTTTCTGGGCAACCATCCTTGGTCTTATCGCCACTGTTATTGGAATATTGATTGCAGCATTTGTATTCAGCTATCTGGCAGGCATTTTCAAGGGCAAGCATGACTTGAATAAAGGTTTTGCGGCCTTATCGCTAGCGGCCATACCCGGCTACCTGGGTGGTATTCTGGGTACCTTACCAATGATAGGCTGGCTCATTGCTGTAGCACTGGGTATAACCAGCATGGTTTATCTTTATAAAATAATTCCACTTTATCTGGAAGTGCCGGAAGATAAGCGGGTTGTGCATTATATAGTCTCGCTGGTTTCAACGTTTATCCTCGTGTTCATTGTTAATATGATTCTTGGTGTTGGGGCGTATTCAGCCGGCGCTATTAATCAGGGCCATATGGATAAAACCAGTGGCAGCACACAAGGCCAGGTTAGTACCGGCGTGTTTGGTGATATCGAGAGACAGGCAAACATGGTTGATCAGGCAGGTAAAGATCGCTACGAAGCGCCCAAAAATGGCGAGGTATCAGAAAATCAAATGGCAACCTTGATAATGAATATGCAAAAAGTATCCGAATATCGAAAACGCCAGGAAGAACAAATGAAGAAACTCGATGAGGATATGAAAGATAAAAAAGACTTCAGTTTCTCTGATATGGCAAAGCTCACTTCAGGAATTGGTGCAGTTATGGCTACCGCCAATGCTGAAATGGAAGTCGTGAAGTCCGGAGGCGGAAACTGGGCTGAACATCAGTGGGTAAAGGACCAGCTGCGCATCGCTACTATA
>DAOVWW010000091.1 GCA_030636465.1 Gammaproteobacteria bacterium | reverse complement strand
TGCACGTAAACGCTCTATTGAGATGCTGGATGCGGTACATATTCCTGATGCAAAAAGCCGCATCGATCGCTACCCGCACGAGCTCTCCGGCGGTATGCGTCAACGGGTGATGATTGCCATGGCGCTACTCTGCGAACCGGACCTCTTGATAGCCGATGAGCCGACTACTGCCCTTGATGTGACGGTGCAGGCACAGATTATTGATGTCATGAATGAGCTTAAAGCTGAAATGGGCATGAGCATAATCATGATCACTCATGACCTCGGCGTCATCGCCGGTATCTCCGACAATGTACTGGTCATGTATGCCGGGCGTATTTGTGAATATGCGCCGGTGTTTGACATCTTTAAGGATCCTCAGCACCCCTATACACGTGGGCTGTTGCAATCCGTACCGCGTCTCGATAGCGATGGCACGCAAGTTCTCCACGCCATCCCCGGTAATCCGCCAGATATGCAACACCTTCCAGCAGGTTGTGCCTACCAGGACCGCTGTGAATTTCAGCGTGACATCTGCCTGCAGCAACGGCCTGCCCTGGAGCGCATCAGTGATGGTCGACAGAAAGCCTGTCACCTCGATGTACTGTAATGAGTGGCCATGTAATGAGTAAAAGTAATTTGAGCACTCCATTACTTGAGGTCAAAGGACAAAGGGTGTGGTTTGAAATTCCTGGAGAGGGTTTCTGGAAACCCCGCAAGCAAACACTAAAGGCTGTCGATGATATCAGTTTCACCTTGCATCAAGGAGAAACGCTCGGTGTAGTCGGTGAATCAGGTTGCGGAAAATCCACCCTGGTGCGCGGCATCCTTGGACTGGAGCACGTCACCTCTGGGAGTGTGAAACTGCTTGGTGAAGAACTGACCGGCCTCGATAAAAAGTCCTTTCGCAGTAAACGCCGAGATATGCAGATCATTTTTCAGGATCCGCTGGCCTCGCTGGACCCACGTATGACGGTCAGTGAAATCATTGCTGAACCGCTACAGGTATTCCACCCTGAACTGTCTGCCAAAGAGCGTAAGCAGCAAGTCCGGCAGATAATGCAAAGGGTTGGCCTGTTACCCAACCAGATTAATCGCTACCCGCACGAGTTCTCGGGTGGTCAGGCCCAACGCATAGGTATAGCACGTGCGCTGATTATTAAACCGAAACTACTCATCTGTGATGAACCAGTCAGCGCACTCGATGTATCCATCCAGGCACAAATCATCAATCTGTTAATGGCGCTGCAAAAGGAAATGGGTCTGTCGATGATCTTCATTGCTCATGATCTCAGCGTAGTGAAACACATCTCGCACCGGGTCATGGTGATGTACATGGGCAAGGTAGTCGAGATGGCCTCACGGGATAATCTTTACCGGCATCCACGTCATCCTTATACCCGCGCACTGATGCAGTCTATACCCATACCAGATCCAGTCATCGAACGCGCCAAACAGGGAGCACCGCTTAAAGGTGATCTGCCCTCACCGATGAATCCGCCAAGTGGCTGCACCTTTCGTACACGTTGCCCACAGGCACAGGAACGATGTGCTGCTGAAGAACCTGTCAGAGAAGAAAAAGCACCGGAACACTGGGTGGCCTGTCATTTTTCAATTAATGAAACGTAAAAGTTTAAAGACGCGACTAAAATTCCGTCTTTGCGAGGAGCATAGCGACGAAGCAATCTATCCGTTATTGACTCTTAACAACGAGATTGCCGCGCTACGCTCGCAATGACAGAAAAGTTAAATGAAATGAGGCTCCCTTGAACTTAAAACTTTACTTCCTTATACCCTTAGCCATCTTCCTTGCCAGCTGTGCGCCTCCGCAATCTGAACCCGGAATCGGCAAAGCGATAAGCTGGGATGACCTACCCGGCTGGAATAATGATCATCATGCTGAAGCCTGGCCCGCCCTGCTGCAGCAATGCAAGGTATTACCTAAAAAGAAATCACAATGGGAAAAGCTCTGCCTTGATGCTGAAGCACTAGGCCAGGTCAATGATGAAACTGCTCAGCGTTTTTTCGAGAGCAGGTTTACACCTCATCGCATCATTCCCTCGCATAAAAAAGATGGTAGCCCCGGTAACGGCCTTGTCACCGGATATTACGAACCCTTGCTCCATGGCAGTCTTTCCCGTCGTGATGATTATCAGTACCCACTCTACGCAGTACCCGATGATCTGTTGCGTATAGACCTGGCAGGTCACTATCCTGAGTTATCAAAAATGAAACTTCGTGGTCGTGTGAAAGGCAGGAAGATAGTCGCCTATCATGATCGTACAACTATCGACAGTAAAGACTCCCCTCTTTGGGGTAATGAGCTGGTGTGGATAAATAACCCGGTGGATGTCTTTTTTCTCCATATACAGGGCTCCGGTCGTGTCCAACTCGACAATGGCGACATGATGGCGGTGGGTTATGCTGATCAGAATGGCCTGCCCTATACATCAATTGGAAAAATCCTGATTGAGCGCGAACAAATACCCCGTGAAGACATCAGCCTGTTCACTATTCAACAGTGGCTGCAGGACAATCCACAGCAGGCCCGCGCACTGCTGGAGGAAAATCGCAGTTATATCTTTTTCAGCATTCGTAAAAATGCGTATGAAAACCCACGTGGCTCGCTGAATGTGCCACTAACCCCCTCGCGCAGTATCGCCGTTGATCCCGGCAATATTCCACTGGGCAGCCCGGTCTGGCTGGATACCAGCTACCCGCATGAAACGGAACACACTTTACAACGCCTGACTTTTGCCCAGGATACGGGAGGTGCGATAAAAGGCTTTGCACGTGCCGACATGTTCTGGGGTAATGGTGAAATGGCTGAAAAACTAGCCGGTGAAATGAAACAGCCCGCAGAACTATATGTCCTGCAACTGAATGAAACGGCACCGTTACCCTGACGACATATTTAGGTAATACTTTTTTTACCCCCTTATGTGACCTTGTTACTTAAATTATCCTAAGCAACACAGGATAATAATAAAAAATAATTCACATAGAGAGTTCTCATGAAAAAACTATCCCTATTATTCATCGCTGCCCTTATACCCTTCAACCATGCATTGGCAGTAGAGCCTGAACAGCTTACACAAAATAGCCGTGCTGCAGTCAAGGCATTGGGTGGAGAACTGAAAGCCACCCTGCAAGCATCGATGAAGGCCAATGGTCCCGTTGATTCCATCACGGTATGCAATATCGATGCGCCCAACATTGCCAAAAAAGTATCTACAGATAAAGGTATGAAAGTTGCGCGCACTTCACTGAAGTTTCGCAATGAAACAAATCAGCCCGATGCCTGGGAAAAAGCAGTACTTGAACAGTTCCAGCAACGTAAAGAAAAAGGTGAAGCCGTTAAAACCCTGGAGTATTCTGAGCTTAGTAGCGTTGATGGCAAAAAAGTCTTCCGCTACATGAAAGCCATACCCACGGGTGACGTCTGCCTCGCGTGCCACGGTGAAAATATAAAGGAGCCCGTTTCAGCCAAAATAAACAGCCTCTACCCTGATGATAAAGCTACAGGATTCAATAAAGGCGATATCAGGGGTGCGTTTACCGTGACCCAGACTATTAACTGACAGATACTCGGTAATGGCACATATAAATGATCATGTGCCATGGCACACAAAGTTGTGTGAAATAACTCGGGTTTTTATTTAACAACAGAATATACTTCAATTATATCAATAGCTTAATTGTTGGCATGATATCTGCAAACCTAATCAGATCTGAGACACAAAACCATGATTAGAGGATACCCATGTCAAAAAGAATTCATAACAAAACCTTTTCCAGATCGTTACTATCTATTGCCATCATAGGAACATTTTCATCATGGCAGGGGATATCATTCGCAGCTGAAGAAACCCTTTCACTCGGTGAAATGACAGTTACCGGAACCAGGGAAGAACAGCTCAGGGCTGAAACCTCGGAAACAACCGTTGTCATTGACCAGAAAACCATTGAGGAAGTTCGGCCTGCACATCCATCGGAGTTGATGAATCGAATCCCCGGTGTACACGTAAATGTTACCGGTGGCGAAGGGCATATGACTGCCATTCGTCAACCCATCACAACTAAAGCCGTTTATCTCTATCTCGAAGACGGTATCCCGACCCGTTCAACCGGTTTCTTTAATCACAATGCCCTGTATGAGATAAATGTTCCGCAATCTGGCGGTGTGGAAGTCACCAAGGGGCCGGGTACAGCGCTTTATGGCAGTGATGCCATTGGTGGTGTGATCAATGTCCTGACCCGACCAGCGCCACTTGAAGCAGAGGCTGAGTTAAATCTTGAAGTAGGTGAGTATGGCTGGTACCGCATGCTGCTAACCGGTGGCAACTCATGGAATGATAATGGTGTTCGCGGTGACCTGAACCTGACCCATACAGATGGCTGGCGCGATAAGACTGCTTATGACCGCCAGAGTGCGACCGTGCGTATGGATAATTCTTTCATCAATGGAGGCACGTTAAAAACAGTGCTGGCGATGTCCGATATCGATCAGGAAACGGCAGGTTCTTCTCGCCTGCTAAAGGATGATTTCGAAAATGATCCAACAAAAAACTATACTCCGATTTCATATCGCGAAGTCGATGCAGTACGGCTTTCAACAGAATATGAACAGGAGAGCAGCGACTCCCTTTTTACCGTAACGCCCTATGCCAGAAAAAATGATATGGAGTATCTTGCCAACTGGTCGCTGAGCTATGATCCCGGCATTACGGAAACATCAAGCAAGTCTGCAGGCATGCTGATGAAATACCGCAAGGATTTTGCACCGAATCGCACACGGCTAGTGGTAGGTGCGGATCTGGATTACACACCCGGAAGCCGTCTGGAGAATAGAATAAATGCCGTTAAGGAAGGCCTTATCTACACGTCCTATACCATAGAAGGGATGACTTATGACTATGATGTAGAGTATCTGGCCATCTCGCCTTATGTGCACTTTGAGACATCACCTACTGAACAGTTACGTCTCAATGCCGGGTTGCGTTATGACCTTATGGAATATGACTACGCTAACAATATGACGGATGGTGTGATTAACGTCGGTGGCAAAGACTATGATCATGCATCGGACACCACTGTGGACTTCTCTCACCTGAGTCCAAAGCTGGGAGCCACCTACCAGTTTTCAAATATGTTAAACGGCTTCGCCTCTTACCGCCATGCCTTTCGTGCGCCTTCTGAGGGACAGCTATTCCGCCCTGGCAGTAATGACGCAGAACAGACCCTTGACCTTAAACCGGTTAAAGCTGATAGCTATGAAATAGGTATTCGTGGCAAGGCTGGTAAAGGCTTCAATTACGAGGCATCTGTTTATTACATGCCCAAGAAGGATGACCTGGTAACGTATGAAGACCCGACTACAGGTGATCGCTACACAGTTAATGCTGGCAAAACACTTCACCAGGGCATTGAGCTTGGTGCAGATGCTGAACTTGCAAAAGACTGGGGCCTGGCGGTGAGTTATTCCTATACCAAACAGACTTATGAAGAATGGTTCACCAATGGAACAGACTTCAGCGGTAATGACATCGAGTTTGCCCCGAAAGATATGGCCAATACACGTCTCAACTATCGCCCGGCCTACCTTAACGGTGGGCGATTTGAGCTGGAATGGGCCCACCTGGGTGAATACTGGATGGACCAGGCCAATACTCACAAATATGATGGTTATGATCTGTTGAATTTCCGCGCCAACTATCTCTTAAAAAATGGGCTGGAACTATATGGACGCCTGATGAATGTTACGGATGAACGATATGCGACAGCAGCGAAATATACGCCTGCCAGATATGGCCCTGAAAAGTTTGAATATGCGCCAGGTATGCCCCGAGCTGTTTATGCGGGTTTCAGCTATAAGTTCAAATAAGTGATACCGGGGTCAGGCTTAAACCTGACCCATTTTTAACGATTATTTATGATTACGATAAAAATGCACAAATACCTCTCAAATCCCATTTTCGCACTGCTCATTCTCCTTGCCAGCAGTTCGTTCACTGCATCGGCTATGCAAATGGATCACGGTGGACAGCCACCGGCTAAGGCCTGCGCAGATCCAGCCAAACCGCCAACGCTTAAATGCGGTTTAGCGCCCAGTGCCGCTTTTGATAAAAATGGACGACTGCGGGTCGCTTGGGCATTTGCCGGTCACGTCTATGTCAATCATTCGGATGATCAAGCGAAGAGTTTCAGCCCTCCTGTAGTTGTCAACCGAATACCTGAGGCCATATCCGCACGCGGTGAGAATCGCCCCAAGATTGTTATCGATGGAGAAGGAAGAGTCTTTATCTCCTGGACCATGCCGCTGCAGAAAAAGTATACCGGGCATGTACGATTCAGTCGCTCATTGGATGGTGGCGAACATTTTTCTGATCCGCTTACAGTCAACGACAATCTGGAGATTACCGGACACCGCTTTGAAG
>DAOVWW010000242.1 GCA_030636465.1 Gammaproteobacteria bacterium | reverse complement strand
TATCTGCATAATCAGGGTCATCAGCCAGAAGGTGACCATAGTCAGTGACCATGGTTGCACAGCCGCTGGCAGTGACTACTATATTTTCTGCCCCACGTTCAATTGCCGGCCACCAGCAATCAATGTTCCTTCTGGCAAGTGTGCGGGCCTCTTCATGTGCATCGTTATGATGTGAAAGCGCACCGCAGCAGTTGTCGTCTGAAGATTCAATGATATTGAAACCCAGTTGAGAGAAGAGTATTGCGGCAGACTGGTTTATGTCAGGCGCACAAACCTGTTGTGCACAGCCGCGCAACAGTATGAGTGTCCGCGTGCCAGCGGTTTCGTTTTTTAAGCTGGACTGAGAAAAATTATTACTGAATTCGGTAGTAGGCACTTTCCCTATGGGTGGAATCTTTTTCTTTAAAGAACCCGGCAGCAGAAAACTGAAACCATGTGCGCCTGTGAGTAACAGTTTAAATAGTGCTGGGTTAAGAAGAACTTTTCTTAGCAGTAACCGTGTCCACTTTTCTTTTAAAGGTCTGGATAATGCCTCCTCATGCAGCTGTCTGCCAACTTCCAGTAAGCGACCGTATTGTACGCCGGACGGGCAGGTAGTTTCACAGGACTGACAGGTCAGGCAGCGGTCGAGATGTTTACGTGAGGACGGGGTAGGGTCTGCGCCTTCAAGGATTTGTTTGATCAGGTATATGCGCCCACGTGGACCATCAAGCTCATCACCAATCAATTGAAAAGTAGGGCAGGTGGCATTACAAAAACCGCAATGGACACAGCGCCGCAGGTTGTTTTCAGCAACGAGTGTATAAGATTGATGTTTATGCTTTTCGGCGAGTGTTGTTTGCATCAGAGGTTCCGGTAAAGGCGGCCGGGGTTGAGTAAACCAGCAGGGTCCATGACTTTTTTAATGCGTTGATGCAGCGCAAGCAGGTTGTCGCTTAGAGGATAAAAGACTTCTTCATCTATTCCACCATGGCGATAGAGCGTGGCGCTGCCACCAAGCTCTTTGGCATGGTGTTGTACCTGATCAAAAGAAAGAGGGGTTTTTACCCAGCGCAGGGCGCCGCCCCAGTCAGCCAGACATTCACCGTTAAAAGTACCGTAGGCGGCATTCGCAGGCACTACCAGGCGATATAACGGTGTATCATCATCAAAGAATTCCAGCTGTTGTTCGTTTAGTATCTGCCAGTAGTTATTAGCAATTTCTTTTCTGTCAGCCGGCAGTTTATTTATCGCATCATCTATGGCTGAAGCAGATCCTGAAAGGCGAATAGATAACTGTCCCTGATAAAAGCTTGCTGCAGATAATGGCAGTGAGGAGCGACGCCATTGCTGCAACAGGCTATGCATATTTTCCTGGTCGGTAGAAATAATGAAACTGATTTCCTGTTCAGGCAGAGGTAATAATTTCACTGTGATGTCCAGCATGACGCCCAGGGTTCCGAGGCTGCCTGCCATCGGCCTGAACAGGTCATAACCGGCAACATTCTTCATGACTTTGCCGCCAAGTCGTATTACTCTGGCATCACCGGTGAGTATGCGTGTGCCAATGACATAATCACGTACTGAACCTGTCCAGGGTCTTCTCGGACCGGCAAGTGCAGTAGCGATGCAGCCGCCAAATGTTGCCCTGTTATCAAAACCCGGCGGCTCAAAAGCTAACATCTGTTTATGCCCGGCTAAGACATCAACAATTTCTTTTACCGGGGTGCCGGCGCGTGCTGTGATGGTTAATTCAGTTGGCTGATAATCGAGTATGCCGTTGTGGTCTGTTACATGAAGCTCTTTAGCATTTTCACTTCGAGTATTACGACCGTAAAATGCCCGGGTATTGTTGCCGATTATCTGTAGTGGCTGGCGATGGTGAAATGCGTCAGCAATTGTTTGTTGCAGTTGTTTTGATATGTCCATGATACTAGCGGCAGGTCAGAATCGGTCAAGTTCAGGGAATGGAAGTTCACCATTATGTACATGCATGGCACCAAGCTCAGCGCAACGATGCAGGCTGGGTACAGCTTTACCCGGGTTTAGCAGGAGCTGCGGATCAAAGGCTGCTTTTAAGGCATGAAATAGATCGAGTTCATCACTATTAAACTGTTCACACATGGCATCAAGTTTTTCGACACCAACACCATGCTCACCGGTAATAGTGCCGCCCTGTTCGACGCACAATTTAAGTATGCGTATACCGAATTCCTCTGCCTTATGCAGCTCACCAGTTTTGCTTGCATCATAGAGTATCAATGGGTGCAGATTGCCATCGCCGGCATGAAAAACATTGGCTACAGCAAGACCATATTCCTCTGACCAGTTCGCTATCTGTTTTAGTACAGTTCCCAGTGCTGCACGGGGTATGGTTCCATCCATAACATAGTAGTCGGGAGATATGCGCCCGACAGCAGGGAACGCTGCCTTGCGTCCTGCCCAGAAACGCTGGCGTTCTTCATCGTTCTTTGAAGTGCGAACTTCCGTAGCTCCCTGTTCAAATAATAGAGGTCTCAACTTAAATATATGTTCACTGACTTCTGCATCGAGGCCATCGAGTTCACATAAAAGGATGGCTGCCGCATCGAGTGGGTAACCGGCATGGGCAAAATCTTCCGCTGCCTTGATAGCATAACCGTCCATCATTTCCAGGCCAGCCGGTATGATGCCTGCATTGATAATTGCACTGACAGCATCTCCTGCTTTCTCGATGTCATTAAAGGCTGCGAGCATGACACGAGCCACAGGAGGTTTGACTCGTAGCAGCACCCGGATCTCGGTAATGATTCCCAACATACCTTCAGAACCTGTCAGTATCGCCATCAGGTCGTAACCGGGAGACTCCAGAGTATTGTTACCAAGCTGAAGTACCTGGCCTTCCATGGTGATGATTTTCATGGCAACGATGTTATGAACAGTC
This sequence comes from Gammaproteobacteria bacterium, assembly GCA_030636465.1. Classification (GTDB taxonomy): domain Bacteria; phylum Pseudomonadota; class Gammaproteobacteria; order BMS3Bbin11; family BMS3Bbin11; genus BMS3Bbin11. Next base: position 749 of record DAOVWW010000242.1, on the reverse strand, counting down.
AGTCCATATTTAAGGCAGTGCACACCGCCAGAATTTTCCGCGACGTTGCCACCAATGCTGCAGGCAATTTGAGAGGAAGGGTCCGGGGCATAATAGAGTCCTAAATCTGCAACCGCCTCAGAGATAGCCAGGTTGCGTACACCGGGTTCGACCACTGCCGTCAGATTCTCTTCATCAATTTCTAGTATGCGATTAAAACGCATCATAGATAGTAGTAAGGCACCAGCAATTGGTCGAGCGCCACCGGAAAGACCTGTACCGGCACCTCGGGTGACAACCGGGGTTGAATGCTTACGACATAGTTCGAGTATGCTTAGAACTTCAGCTTCAGTTTCGGGGATGGCTACAGCCAGTGGCTGCTCACGTAAAACACTCAAACCGTCACATTCATACGGGGTAAGATCCTCCTGCTTGATGAGCAGGCGGTCTTCGGGCAAAAGCTTTATCAGCTGTTGAATAAAGGCGGTCGTAGGCATGGGGGTATCATACCGTTCATTCGGTATATAAAAAACCCACTCCCTGAAGGGGTGATGATTACTCAATGATGCGATAATATTAAACAAGAACATAATTGCATACTTGGAGAAAATAGAATGCCCAGCTTTCACCCACCTGTCCGTACCCTAATGGGTCCCGGCCCTTCAGATGTTAGTCCGCGCGTGCTTGAAGCGCTCTCACGTCCAACTATCGGCCACCTTGATCCGGCTTTCGTCATGATGATGGATGAGATGGAAGGGATGTTGCGTTCT
>DAOVWW010000117.1 GCA_030636465.1 Gammaproteobacteria bacterium | reverse complement strand
CGTTAACCAGGCCTGTGTAGCGCAGCAGAAAACGCTAGTTTCGGGCGCTGTAATTCGAATGGAAGGGCAGGTATCTGTTTTTTCTGGCTATCAGACGGATAAACCCTGTTACCAATGCCTATATCAGCCTGATGCATTTGATGATGAGACATGTACCAGCAGTGGGGTGCTGGGTCCGGCGGTGGGTGTTATCGGTAGTTTAATGGCGGTAGAAGCCGTCAAGTTACTTGTCGGCATGGGCGATAGCCTGGAAGGACGACTGCTGTTATTTGATGCACAGGTGATGCGGTTTAACGAACTGAAGCTGAAGAAAGATCCGGGTTGTGCTGTTTGTGGGGCAAAGTCGTGAGTTTCAAATTTCAAGTTTCAAGTCGAAGTCAACATCACTTAGATCCTGATGTTTGTGGTAAATTTGTTTGCTCTTTCTATCTGCTTTAAGTTTTTATTCTTGAAACTTGAAACTTTAGTTAGTTCTATCAAGATTCCCAAGCAGCATAGCAGACAACAAAACCCACTGCTCCGCCCAGCCTTCAGTCGGCAGTACTTTGAAATCACTGCTGATAAATTGGCTGACCCGGCCAAGGCTTAAGCTCATGAGCAGACGTGCGCTTTCGGCGGCCGGTAGAGGTCTAGCTCCATTGAACATGGCCTCACGAAATACCTGCTTGAGCTGAGTTTCTATGCTGGCATTTATTTTCCTGGCCCTTCTTCGTAATTCAGGGTCTTCACTACACAGGGCATCTCCAGTAAGAATGCGGCAAAGGCCAGGGTTATGTTCGGCAAAACCAAGGTACAGGCTAAGTATTTTCCCGCAACGTGTCTCGGCATCTTTGCTTTCATCCAGTATACGGCGTACATGGGTGAAGAGAGATTCTTCAATAAATTCAATCAAGCCCCGGTACATACGGCCCTTGCTTGGGAAATGCCGGTAAAGCGCTGCTTCTGATACGCCCACTTCTTTTGCGAGTGCAGCGGTAGTAATGGGGCGGCTGTCAATTTCTTCGAGCATTTTTGCCAGCGTTTCTAATATAGACTGGGCACGATTGCCTGAGCGTGTATTCGTCACTTTAATATCGTATTATATTTAGAATTGGGATTGTGGATTGTACATGATTGAGATTATAAAAGCGGATATTACCGGCCTGCATGTCGATGCGGTAGTCAATGCAGCGAATAGCAGCCTGCTCGGAGGCGGAGGTGTGGATGGCGCTATTCATGCAGCCGCTGGGCCAGCTCTACTGCAGGCATGTCAAAAGCTGGATGGTTGTAAGGCCGGGGATGTAAAAATGACACCCGGTTTTGAACTGCCGGCGAAGATGATTCTGCATACTGTTGGGCCACATTGGCAGGGTGGCGGGAATGGAGAGAGCGCTGTTCTTTCCAGCTGTTATAAAAAATGCCTGTGCCTGGCGCTTGAAGAGGGCGCCAGGAGCATCGCTTTCCCTGCAATCAGTACTGGTATTTACGGGTATCCAAAAAGGCAGGCAGCCGTTATCGCGCTAACTGCACTCAACAGGTATGAGCATGAATTTCAGTCTATACTCTGCTGCTGTTTCAGTGATTCTGATGTCTGGATTTATCAGAAGGTAAGGGATTCACTCAGCAGCCTGTGATTTGTGATGTGACCGGGTAAAAAAGGAAAATCTAATTTCCTGTATTCGTCGCGGCTTTATATTTGACCATGAAGTCACTTTGCCATTTCTTCGGTATACGGTACTGGGAATGTAGTGTATTACTAATCGGGTTGACCATGCCTTTCAGGTCCCAGCGTATAGAGCCGACTCTGCTGGCACGGGTGCCTGTGCCAGTGGTGGTCATCCAGCCAATTAGCATGTAGGCGGGTCGATACTTTTTTTCAGCGGCCTGTCTTACCCAGGGCAGTGCTTTTGTCGGGTCATTGCGATTACTAAAATGATAACCCAGGGCCAGATTATACATCGCTTCACTGTTATTCAGTTTTGCAGACTGCTCAAACCACTTCATCGCTAAACGATCATTGTGGGGAATGCCATCACCGTCAGCATAGGCGACAGCAATATTGTTCATGGCTTGAATATGTCCAAGTTCAGCGGCTTTTTTGTAATAGAAGGTAGCCCTGGCCCTGTCCTGAATGCCGTCTACACCAAGGTATAGTCTTTCAGCCGTTGCAAAGCTGCTGTTTGGGTTGAATGAGGCGACTATGGCCTGTTTAAGCGCGAGCAGATTTTTGTGATCAGGTATTAGCATTAAGCCTTTTTCAACTTGCTTGAGTGCAAGGTCTTTATTGCCGGCTTTATATTTTTCTTTTGCTTCCTCGTGGAGGATATCTCCACTGACGTCGAGTCCTCGCAAAGCGCGTCGATTACGTGCAGAAAGTTCGAGCACCTGCTTATAATAGGCAACAGCGTTTTTTTCTGCAGGTATCGTTATATGCCCTTCCTTGACAGCATTTCTTGCATCAACTAGCAGTTTATTTATTTTCTTTTGCCGCTTAGACAGGACGATGGGTTTCTTTTCTTCCTTGCTGGCAGGTGCTACTGCCTGGTGTTGTTTGACCAGCTCATCATGTGACTCATCTGCCAGGAAACGGGTAACCAGGCGCTGGGTATGATTTTCTTCGGTAATGTCTTCGACGGCATCCCCGGTATCGGTAGATACTGGCAATTCATTCGCTTCTTGCTCAGTAAAGTCTGCAGCTTCTTCGACAGTCGTGGCGGCTGTTTCGTCATTTGCTGAATTCTCGGGTGAGGAAAGCAACGCCGCTAGGTCGCCGGAATTAGAAGTGCCTGTAGCTGAACCTGCTGCAGTGGCAGCTTTTCTTCCTGTCTCAGTAATATTCCCTCGGACCTGACTTATCTGGGTGTTTTCTTTCGGCTCTTTTGAATCATTCGATAGAATAGAGATTAAGGACAGTAAAATAATTACGGCGAGCACAGCAATTGCGACATACTTTTTATTGATTTTGTTGCTGGATAAGCTTTCCTTTGCAGAAATTAGCTGTGTTTGTAGGCCACTCAAAAACGATGAGATTTTATTTTCGTTATTTTTATCTGCGCTACCAGTTCTGCTTTCGGATGCAGTAGCATATTTTCTATCATTGTTGAGTCGCGCTTCCTGCATCCTGTCAGGGTCTTTCAGGGCGTAGTGACGTTCACGGCGGGTAATGCGAATAATCTCAGCAAGTTCGTCACAGTCATCGGATCGGTCATCCGCTTTTTTCGCAAGCAGATTGTTCAACAGCGGCTGTAGGTCGGAAAGATCATCTGGTAAATCTGGTATAGGTGAATGTACATGGGCATAGAGCACGGCCATACTGTTTTCACTATCATAAGGAACATTACCCGTTAACATTTCAAATAAAATGATACCCAGAGAGTAAACATCTGTGCGCGGGTCGTTGCCCATTCCATCTGTTTGCTCAGGACTCATATATTTGGGCGTACCAATTATGGTTCCAGCGCGGGTAAGATTAGTATTCGATGCGATTGTTTTGGCGATGCCAAAATCGGTAAGTACGGCTGAGCCATTTTCACGAAAAAGGATATTTTCAGGTTTCACATCACGATGGACTATGCCGACCGTATGCGCATATCCGAGTGCCAGGGCTATCTGTCCGGCTATACTTAATGCCCATTCAGGGTCGCCCTGATGCTCAGTCATGATGCTGCGCATGTTTCCGCCAGGAATGTATTCCATCGCAATGAACAGCTGATGTTTTTGCAGGCCAATATCATAGACGGTGATGATATTTGAGTGACTTAACTGAGCGACAGTCCGCCCTTCCCGGATAAAGCGTTCGGCATAGTCAGGTTCCATTGCCAGTAAAGGCGACATAACTTTCAGTGCGACCTGGCGATCAAGTGATTCCTGGACAGCAAGGTAAACTGTGGCAATACCGCCGCGCCCGAGTTCTGACAGTATTTTATAACCGGGTATGTCGGGGTATGTTGGCTTGTCAGTTTCTTCCTGCAAAATAGCTGGCCCTAAAAATAAAAAGTATTTCTATATTATTATTCATCCATGGCAGGACAAATTTTATTTAAGGGGTAATCATAGGCGATGCAGAGGGTTAAGGGAACACCTTGCCGGGGTTCAGTATGTTATTAGGGTCAAACAGAGTTTTTATTTTTTTCATCCAGGACAGGGATATTTCATCGATTTCAAGTGATATATAGTGCATTTTCTCTGTCCCTATTCCATGTTCACCCGAGAGCGTGCCATCCAGTTCCAGTACCAGTTTAAATACTTCTAATAAGCAAGGCTTTGCCTGGGCTGATTGTTCAGGGTTTCGTGTGTCATACAAAAGGTTGACATGGATGTTGCCGTTGCCAGCGTGGCCAAAATTTACGATAGGGATGCCATAAGCATCGCTGAGCCTTTTTAATCCAGCCAGTAAAGCAGGGATGTTGCCTACCGGTACGACAACATCTTCGTTTAATTTATTCGGTGCAATTTCTCTTAATACTGGTGACAGAGCCTTACGGGTTGCCCATAGCTGATCGGCCTGCTGCTTATTGCTGGACTGTTTTATTTCCAGTAACTCAGCGTTGCTGGCAGCCGCAGAAATTTGTTTTACCGCATCAGCAATTCCTGTCTTCAGCCCATCAACCTCAATTATTAACAGCGCACGGCTGGATTCGGACAGGTCTATGCCCGGTAGTGAACGAACAAGTTCCAGAGCCGCAGAATCCAGGAACTCCAGTGCAGAAGGGATCAATGATTGATTCATTATCGATACAATTGCATTCGTTGCTCCCTGGATAGAGCTGTAACTGGCCGTGATGGTTCTTTTTGATTCAGGCAGAGGTAGCAGTTTTAAGGTGGCTTCTGTGATAATGGCGAGCGTGCCTTCACTGCCTATCAGCAGTCGGGTCAAATCATACCCGGTGACACCCTTGGTGGTTTTTACCCCCGTATGCAAGGTGTCACCATCGGCCGTTACGGCGATCAGGCCAAGGGTGTTTTCGCGAGTTGTGGCATATTTTACCGCACGGGGGCCGGCAGCATTAAATGCCAGGTTGCCGCCCACGGTGCAAACGCTGGCACTACCCGGGTCAGGGGCCCAGAAAAAGCCATCTCTGGCGGCTCTATCTTGAACAGCCTGATTGGTGACGCCAGGCTCTACTCGCATCAGCCTGTTATCCAGATCAATTTCAATAATTTGATTCATCTGTTCCATCGACATCACCAGCCCACCCTGTACGGGAACCGAGCCTCCTGTCGTACCTGTACCGCGGCCTCGCACTACCAGTGGAATTTTATACTGATTGCAAAGCTTTGTTATGGCGACAACTTCATCATGAGTAACCGGTAGTACCACTGCCTGGGGTGTAGCCTGTTTGCGGGAATTATCGAAACCGTAGGCCCAGCGTTCTGCGACATCCAGCAACAATCTGTCATCAGTAATTTTTTCTTTTAGTGATGTTAGAAAAGTATCTGGCAGGTCAGCGAGACTCATAGACTGGTCACAGATTCAGCTTCTGATGCGTTTTATCAAATCAGTGGTAGAACGCTGGTAACGGAAGGGGATGGAATAAACTTCACCTCCGTTTGCAATGACCTCCCGGGCACCAACAATTTTTTCTATCGACCAGTCGCCACCTTTGACCAGTATGTCAGGCTTGATGGCCACAATTAGATCCAGGGGTGTGTCTGTATCAAAGGGGATGACCAGGTCGACACTTTGTAATGATGCAAGTAATGCCAGGCGATCAGGCAACAGATTGATGGGCCTGGCGCTACCCTTGTTCTGACGCCGAACCGAGTCATCTGTATTGACGGCAACGAAAAGGCTGATACCTAGCTGTGCCGCTTCTTCGAGATAGCTGACATGACCT